>JAXDOA010000444.1:0-9318 GCA_034669125.1 Hyphomicrobiales bacterium | reverse complement strand
CCGGTGCGATCGCGCAGAAAGCGGGCTCGGCGACGAAGCCGTTCTTCGGCGTGAAGCCGGAGATCGTCGACGCAGACGGCAAGGTTCTCGACGGCGCCTGCGAGGGTAATCTCTGCATCGCAGATTCGTGGCCGGGCCAGATGCGCACCGTCTATGGCGACCACCAGCGTTTCGTCGAGACCTACTTCAAGGCCTATCCGGGCAAGTACTTCACCGGCGACGGCTGCCGCCGCGACGCCGACGGCTATTACTGGATCACCGGCCGCGTCGACGACGTGATCAACGTGTCCGGCCACCGCATGGGCACCGCCGAAGTCGAGAGCGCGCTGGTCGCGCACGCCAAGGTGTCGGAGGCGGCCGTGGTCGGCTATCCGCACGACATCAAGGGCCAGGGCATCTACGCCTACGTTACCTTGATGGCCGGCGAGCAGCCGAGCGAAGCGCTACGCAAGGAACTGGTCGGATGGGTGCGCAAGGAGATCGGCCCGATCGCCGCGCCGGATCTGATTCAGTTTGCACCCGGCCTGCCCAAGACGCGCTCGGGCAAGATCATGCGGCGCATCCTGCGCAAGATCGCCGAGGACGAGTACGGCAGCCTCGGCGATACGAGCACGCTGGCCGATCCGGCCGTGGTGGATGATCTGGTGAACAACAGGCAGAACAAAAGGAAGCACGCGTGAGTGATATGCCCGCTCCCGGACATTGGAGATCACGCCTGTTTGCTCACTGTTTAGAACGCCTATAGCGTTGCGCGAAACCTCCCTGGCCTCGCCCCATTGCCAACGCCGCCCGATCCCAAATCCCTCATTGCCGGCAAACTCGCCGCACTTCTCACCGAAGCCGGACTCGGCACAATTCTCGACGGCATCGGCGAGGGCTTCTACGCGGTCGACAAAGACTGGCGGCTCATCCTGTTCAACAACGAGGCGGCGCGGCATTTCCGCTGCAAGCCCGAGGACGTGCTCGGCCGCGTGCTGTGGGAGGCCTTCCCCGGCACGCGCAACACCGGGCTAGGGCGGCTCTTCCACAAGCTCATGGCGAGCCGGGAAACCGTGCGGTCCGAAACCGAATCCATCGTCATCAAGGGACGCTGGATGGCCTACCGGCTGTTTCCCCTCGGCGACGGCCTCGGCATCGTGTTCCGCGACACCACCGACCGCCGCATGGCCGAGGAGCAGCGCGATCTGCTGATCAAGGAGCTGGAGCACCGCGTCAAGAACACGCTGACCATCGTGCAATCGATCGCGGCGCAAACCTTCCGCCACAGCAACGTCGACCCGGCCGTGCAGCACGCCTTCGAGGGCCGCCTCATCACATTGAGCAACGTCCACGCGGTGTTGACGCAGCAAAGCTGGGGCAGCGCGGAGCTGCACGAGATCGTGCGCTCGGCGTTGCGCGCGCACGGCGCCCCCGGCGAGCAGCACTTCACGATCGAAGGACCCGAGATGCGCCTGTCGCCGCAGAGCGCGGTCGCACTTTCGATGGCGGTGCACGAGCTTGCCACCAACGCGATGAAATACGGCGCGCTCTCCGCCGCGGCCGGCCACGTGGATGTTGGCTGGAGCGTCGCGGACGGGCGCTTCCGCTGGTCGTGGCGCGAGCGCGGCGGGCCGCGGGTCAAGGCGCCGAAGCGCAAGGGCTTCGGCTCGCGCATGATCGAGCGCTCGCTCGCGCTGCAGCTCTCCGGCAAGGTCGCCATCGAATATGCGGCCAAGGGCGTGGTGTGCACCATCGACGCGCCGTTGGAAGCGATCGGCGACAAGGCCTCGTAGCCGTCGCACCTCGATCTTGATGATTTTTTCACCCTGATTGCAGGTCACGCTCAAGCAACGGCGGGGTCTGCGCTATCATGGATTTCGGACGGCTTTGCGCATGGGGATGCGCCGGGCATCAGGGGATTTCATGCGCGTCATTGACCTGGCGGCCGTAGCGGCTTTTGCCATTGCGACGTTCAGCACCGCGCCCGCAGAGGCGCGCGAGATCGTGGCCTTCAGCGGTGTCTCGGCCGGCACCGTGGTGGTGCGCACCGGCGAACGGCGGCTCTATTACGTGATCGGGTATGGCCGCGCGATCCGTTATCCGGTCGGCGTCGGCAAGGCCGGCCGCCAATGGTCCGGCGTCACCCGCATCGACGGCAAGTACGTGGCGCCCGCATGGTCGCCGCCTGCGGCCATCAAACGCGACAAGCCTTCGCTGCCCGACGTGATCCCGGGCGGCTCACCGCGCAATCCGATGGGTGCGGCCGCGCTCACGCTTTCGGGCGGCGAATACGCGATCCACGGCACCAACGCGCCGAACTCGATCGGCGGCACTGTCTCGTACGGCTGCATCCGCATGTACAATCAGGATGTGGTCGATCTCTACAGCCGGGTCGGCGTCGGCACGACCGTTGTCGTCACGCGCTGATCGGCTCGTCCACCGCGGTTGCTCCGCCGTGCGTCAACTCGGCGATCCGGCGCGTGCGCACAACCTCGTCGCGCGCCGCGGCGTTGTGGCTGAACAGCTCGAGCGTCCCGGTCTCCTCGGCCGTCACCGGCGTGAGCGCCTGATCCATGTAGGCATAGCGCTGCGGATTTTTCAGCACCCGGCGCCGGATGCGTTCGAGCCGTAAGAGGTCGATCGCCACCCGCCCGTAGCGCACCACAAACTCCTTGGCGTAGCGCGGATAGAACTTGAGCGGCGATTCCAGCGGCATGCCGTGGCGGCGGTCGCGGCGGAATTTGCGGCGGATCACGCCGCTTTGCAGCGGATGCACGCCCTCGGCCTCGACCGTCTTGCCAAACATATAGAGGAGGCCTGAGAGATGCGAGACGCCGAGGTCGAACACCGCGGCGCGGCGCAGCACCGTCTCCATGTGCTCGAACGTGTAATAGGTCTTCCACGCGCTGGCGTACACGCCTTCCCACTCCGTCTGTGACATCCGCGAATGCCCGGTCACGACATGCTCGAGATCGTATTTGTTCATGTCGGGATCCATCCAGACACCCTTCTGCCAAAGCACCTTGTGGTCCTCCGAGCCGGGTAGCGGCGTCAGGCAGAAGAATTCCAGAATGTCGATCGGCAGTTCCTTCTTGATGATCTCGATATCCTCGCGCACGGACTCCGGCGTGTCGTTCGGAAAGCCAAGAATATAGCCCGCATAGGTGATCACGCCGGCCTTTTTCCACGCCAGCATCATGCTGCGGTATTCGGTGATCTTGTTCTGCCGCTTCTTCGCAGCGAGCAGGTTCGCGGGATTGATGTTCTCCAGACCGATGAACACCTTGCGCACGCCGGCGCGCGCCGCTTTCTCGACGAAGTTCGCAATCTTGTGACACAGCGTGTCGACCTGGATGACGATCTTCAATTCGATCCCGTCGCGCTCGCGCAGCAGGATGATGCGGTCGAAGATGATCTCCCAATCCTTGTTGCGGGCGAAATTGTCGTCCGAGATGAAGTACCAGTGGATGCCGTGCCGGTAATGCGCGCGGATCAGCTGCTCGACGTCATCGGGCGAGCGCCGTCGCGATTTGCGGCCCTGCACATTGATAATGGTGCAGAACGAGCATTGGAACGGGCAGCCGCGGCCGGCATCGAAACTCGCGTAGTGATCGACCGTGCGCCGCAGCACCTGCGGCGGCAGAAACGGCGTCGGAGCCCCTTCGAGCGCGGGCAGGTCGTTCATGTGATTGTAGATCGGCGCAAGGGTGCCGTTCGCGGCGTCCTGCATCACCTGGTCGAGGCGTCTGTCTTCTCCCTCGCCGGCAAACAGGCTGATGCCCATGTCGAGCGCCTGCTGAAGGTCGGGCTGAACGCCCGGCAGCATCGCGAGGCAGCCGGAGACGTGGAAGCCGCCGATCACGACCGGAATGCCGGCCGCACGCAATGGCCGGGCGATATCGAGTGCGCGCGGAAACTGGTTCGACTGCACGCCGACCAGTCCGACCATGCCGAAACCCCCATGGCGCTTGAACTGGTCGATGATGTTCTTGGTGCGGATGCGGGTGTTGGTTTCGTCAACCGCACTGATATCGATGGCGACGTCGGCCCCGAGCGCGTTGCGCTGCGCGGCGTCCTGCGCCAGCGCGTAGAGGCAGGCCAGCGAGTTCGCCGGGATCGAGGAGCGAACCCATTGAACCACGTAACCGTCCGCGTCGTAGTGCGACGGCTTGATCAGCACGAACTGGAAGCGGCGTTTTGTACGCGAAACCGACATGAAGACGTGTCACCCCTCGTCGCCGGAGCCGGCGACTGACCGTAGGGCACACTATTCAACAAAGCCATAAAGGTCGAATCCGACGGCGCGCGAAGGCTTCGCGGCACTACGCCATCGACTCCAGGAGTTCCGCCGTCTTCTCCGGCTCATCCAGCATCACGTGATGCCCACACTTGAGCGCGTGCGCGCTCCAGCCCGCCACGAGCGCGCGCTCGTAGAACGGCCGGAACGGGCTCTCGCGTGGCAGCACCGTGCCGTGCACGTAGAGATGCTTTTTCACCGCGCGATAAGCGCCGGTCAGCTTTAATTTCTCGGTGAAGCAGCCGAGCGGAAACGGCGTCGCGAGCGCATCCACCGTCGCGGCGTCGGCGGCGTTGACGCCGAAGTAGGCGGCCGACGGCGCCGGGACGCTCAAGCCGCCGTTCGCGCCGGCATGATCGAGAAAGCGCTGCGTGTTCGCCGGGATGTTGATGTCGAACAGCGACTGACCGTCGTCCGGCACGAACGCGTCCAGATAGGCGAGCACCTTGATCTTGTCCGCGATGCGATCCGCCACACCGGTGATCACCATGCCGCCATACGAATGCCCGGCGAGCACGACGTCGTTCAGCCGCTCGAACTTGAACACGCCAAGCACGTCCGCGATGTGCGTCGAGAGGTTGATCGCGCCCGAGAGCAAATGCGCGCGCTCGCCCTGACCGGTGAGCGTCGGCGTGAACACCGTGTGGCCGCGTGCGCGCAGCAATGCGGCAACGCGCGCGTAGCACCAGCCGCCGCTCCACGCGCCGTGCACGAGGACGAAGGTGGTGGGTGTTGTCGTAGCCCGCATGAAGCGAAGCGTAATGCGGGATTCGTCCATTGGCACCCCGGATTTCGCTTCGCTCCATCCGGGCTACGAGCACCCGAAAAAAAGTTATCCCCGCTCTCGAATCCGCACTTATCTTGTCGTCAGCCTGATCGGCGAAGGGCGCTTCTAGAGCGCCCTCCGTCGAGACAGGTGCGGGCCGCCGACAATGCGGCACGCGGTGGAGCGCCGGGAGGCGCAGCGGTTCGGTGGCGAGGCCTCGCAAGCCTTGAGATCACCGCCCGCGCGCGCCTCGGGATAGGACTCGCAATCCCGTCCTTGCAAGGCGCGCTGGGGTGTCCGGCGTAACGCACCGGCGCCCCGTTTGGGCGCCGTAGCGCAGCGCCCTGGCGCCTCCCGGCGTTCCATTTCCCTTCTCCGGAAGGGAGAGGAATTCGGGACGGGTGTCCCCGCACCCTGCCAACTGGGCGGCGGAGCGTTGGCTAAAATTGAGCCCTCACCCTGAGGAGCACGCCGAAGCGCTTGCGAAGGCGGGCGTCTCGAAGGGCGAGGGCACTGGCATCGCTCTGGGCCATCCTTCGAGACGGGCCTTCGGCCCCCCCTCAGGATGAGGTTCAAGCTGAAATATCCAGCGATCCCAAAGCGTTACGAGAATGCCGCATGACGTTGCAGCCGCTTGCAGCGCCCCTTTTGGGCTCCCATCTCTCGGCCGACCAGAAATGCAGCCGCGCGGCACCGAAGCCGGCGGCCTTGGAGGAGAGGGTGAACTACTTCCGCACCGCCCTGCTGCTCGCAGGCCTGACCGCGCTGTTCATGGGCGTCGGCTACCTGATCGGCGGCTCCGGCGGCGCGATGATCGCGCTCGTCGTCGCGGCGGGCATGAACCTGTTCACGTACTGGAACTCCGACCGCATGGTGCTGTCGATGACCGGCGCGCAGGAGATCGATGCGCGCACCGCGCCGGATCTCTACCGGCTGGTGCAGGAGCTGGCGGGCCGCGCTGGCATTCCGATGCCGCGCCTCTACATCATCGACAGCCCGCAGCCGAACGCGTTCGCCACCGGCCGCGATCCCGAGCACGCTGCGGTTGCGGTGAACAGCGGCCTGCTCAATACGCTGTCGCGCGAGGAAGCCGCGGGCGTGATTGCGCACGAGCTTGCGCACATCAAGAACCGCGACACGCTCACCATGACCATCACGGCGACCATCGCGGGGGCGATCTCGATGCTCGCCCAGTTCGGCATGTTCTTTGGCGGCAACCGCGACAACAACAACGGCATGGGGATCGTCGGCACGCTCGCGATGGTGATCCTCGCGCCCATCGCCGCGATGCTGGTGCAGATGGCGGTGAGCCGCACGCGCGAATACGCCGCGGACCGGATGGGCGCCGAGATCGTCGGCGAGCCGCGTTATCTCGCCTCCGCGCTCGCCAAGCTCGACCAGGCCGCGCATGCGATCCCGAACGAAGCGGCCGAGCGCAACCCCGCGCTGGCGCACATGTTCATCGTCAATCCCTTGTCGGGCTCGCGCATGGACAACCTGTTCTCGACCCATCCGGCGACCGAGAACCGCATCGCCGCGCTGGAGGAACTCGCCGCGCACATGGGACGCGGCGGCTATCGTCCGCAGCCGCAGCCGCGCCAGACCGCTCCGGCGCATGGACCGTGGGGCGGAAATCAGCGCCGCGGGCCTTGGGGCTAGTGGTCCGATTCTAACATTCGCATCCCCTGTGCGGCGGGCTCTCTTGCGAATGTTACAATCAAAGGACCACTAGCAAGTATTACATCCTAGTGGAGCTTTGGATTTGACATTCGCTTCGCGAGTCCGCGGCTGGGAGGGTAGCGAATGTCAAATCCGCTCCACTAGGCGCGAAAGCGAACCGTCACGCTTCCGCTTCGTTACAATGGCAGAAGTGATTCGGCGGCCCGCTCCCGAACACGGGTGGGTCTCCAGACATGGAGGGACCTTGCGCCCGATGACACCGGCAGCACGACGTGTAGCGCCCGCTGAGGTCGCGGGCCTCACTGCGCGCCGCATCGCCGCCGACATTCTCGACAATGTGCTGCGCCGCCGCCGCCCGCTCGATGCCGAACTGGACGGCGCCGAGCAGCATCCGGGACTGGCAGCACTTGCGGACCGCGACCGCGCGCTGGTGCGCAAGCTGGTCGCGACGGTGCTGCGGCGCATCGGCACGCTGCGGCATTTGATCGAAAAGTTCCTCGACTCGGGGCTCCCCAAGGATGCCCCGCGGGTCGAGACCGTGCTGCTGATCGGCGCCGCGCAAATCCTGTTCCTCGACGTGCCGGACCATGCGGCGGTCGATCTCTCCGTGCGGCTGGTGCAGGCGGACCGGCGCGCCGCCAAATATCCCGGCCTGATCAACGCGGTGCTGCGGCGGGTCACGCGCGAGGGCCCCGACCTGATCGCCGCGCTCGACCCGGTACCGCTCGACACGCCGCCGTGGCTGTTCGAGCGCTGGAGCGCGAACTTCGGCACCGAGACCGCGCGCGCCATCGCGGTCGCGCATGGGCACGAGCCGCCGCTCGACCTGACCGTCAAGACCGACGCCGAGAACTGGGGGCAGCGCCTGCGCGGCCGCGTGCTGCCGACCGGAACGGTGCGTACCGGCACCGGCGGGCTGGTCTCGCTGCTGCCCGGCTACAGCGAGGGCGCCTGGTGGGTGCAGGATGCGGCAGCAGCGCTCCCGGCGCGGCTGTTCGGCGATGTCGCCGGCAAGCATGTGGCGGACCTTTGCGCCGCGCCCGGCGGCAAGACCGCACAACTTAGCGCTGCGGGCGCGCGCGTCACCGCGGTCGACCGCTCGGCCAACCGGCTGGTCCGTGTGCGCGAGAACCTGATGCGGCTTGGCCTGCACGCCGACATGATCGCCGCCGACGCCACCGAATGGCAGGGCGGCCCGTTCGATGCCGTGCTGGTCGATGCGCCCTGTTCCTCCACGGGCACCATCCGCCGGCACCCCGACGTGGGCTGGCTCAAGAGCGAGACCGATCTGGCGCAGCTCACCGGCCTGCAGCAGCGGCTGCTCGACCGCGCGGTCGCGCTGACCAAGCCCGGCGGACAGATCGTCTATTGCGTCTGCTCGCTCGAACCCGAGGAGGGCGAGCAGCAGATCGACGCCCTGCTGGCGCGCGAGGGAGGCGTTTGCCGCAAGCCGATCCGCGCCGATGAGATCGCCGGCATCGCCGAATTCCTTAGTCCCCACGGCGATCTGCGCACCTTGCCAAGCCACTGGGCCGACCCCGACCCGCGCATGGGCGGTCTCGACGGCTTCTTTGCGGCCCGGCTGGAGCGGACTTAACGCCGTTTTTCAGCGGCTGTTGGCCCGGAGTCGTGCGGGCGCTATCTTGGCCCGAATCCCAGCGGGACCAGGCCCGCAGCGGGCGGAGGGGGTCAACGCGTCAATGTCCCGCGGGTCCATCGCGGATCGCACGAGGTTGGCCGCATTCGCGGCGCGCCGGGCGTTGCGCACCAGCATGGGGCGGTTCAACGCCCACCCGATGGTGCGCTGGCGCTTTACCTCCGCGATCGCCGACCGGTTGCTGATCGCCCCGCAGGACCTGCGCACCGCCGATCCGACGCGCGCGAGCGAGATTTATTCCGGCCGCTTCGCCTTCGCGGGCAAAATCGTGATTTGTGACGGCCGCTCGCCGTTCGAGATCGAGCCGCCCTCGGACGAATGGTCCGACCAGTTGCTCGGCTTCGGCTGGCTGCGCCATCTGCGCGCCGCCGAATCCGCCATCACCCGCGCCAATGCGCGCGCACTGGTGGACGAATGGATTTCACTGCAGGGCGCATTCGACACCGTGGACGCTTGGCGCCCCGATCTGGTGGCGCGGCGCATCATCTCATGGCTGTGCCAGGCGCCGCTGGTGCTGCACGAAGCCGACATGCGGTTCTATCGCCGCTTCCTGCGCAACCTCACCCGCCAGGTGCGCTATCTGCGCCGCAGCTATCCGGCGACGCGCGACGGCGTGCCGCGGCTGCAGGCGATCGTGGCGCTGACTTACGCGGCGCTGTGCATGCAGGCGCAGGCGCGCATGCTCAAAAGCGTGACGCGTATGCTTACCGACGAACTGGCCCGCCAGATCCTGCCGGATGGCGGGCACGCGAGCCGCAATCCCGGCGCGCTGGTCGATCTGCTGCTGGACCTGCTGCCGCTGCGCCAGGCTTTCGCGGCCCGCAACGTGCCGCCGCCTCCGGCGCTGAACAATGCAATCGACCGCATGATGCCGATGCTGCGCTTCTTCCGCCACGGCGACGGCAACTTCGCGCTGTTCAACGGCATGGGCCCGACTCG
>JAXDOA010000443.1:0-7215 GCA_034669125.1 Hyphomicrobiales bacterium | reverse complement strand
GCGATCGTGAGCTTGTGGACGCCGCTGCAATTCCCGCGCATCCGCGAGCGCTGGTTTTCGCTGCCGAACATCCTGTTCCTGTGGCCGATCCCGATCGTCACCGCGCTCGTCGCCTTCATGGCGTGGCGCTGGCTGGAGAAAGGCCGCGACTACGGGCCGTTCTTTGCCGCGATTGTGCTGTTCCTGCTCGGCTACATCGGGCTCGCCATCTCGGTGTATCCGTATCTCGTGCCCCCGACGCTGACGATCTGGGATACCGCGGCAGCGCCGGCGAGCCAGATCTTCATGCTGCTCGGCACGCTCCCGCTTTTGCCGATCATTCTCGGCTACACGGGTTTCATTTATTGGCTGTTCCGCGGCAAGGTGCGGGAAGGCGAAAGCTATCACTGAGGAAACATGGAAGCCTTCATATGCACGGCCTGCGGAACGCAATATCCGCCCGCCGACAAGCCTCCGCCGAATTGCCCGATCTGTGACGACGAGCGGCAGTACGTGCCGCCGTCGGGTCAAGGCTGGACCACGCAGGCAAAGCTCGCCGTCACCCATGTGAACGGCTGGCACCAGTACGAACCGGGCATCATCGGCGTCGCAACGCAGCCACGCTTCGCCATCGGCCAGCGCGCGGTGCTGCTGCGCACGGCGCACGGCAACGTGCTGTGGGATTGCATCTCGATGCTCGATGACGCAACGGTCTCGCTCATCGAGGCGCTTGGCGGCGTGCAGGCGATGGCGATCTCGCACCCGCACTTCTACACGACCATGAATGACTGGGCCGATGCATTCGATGTGCCGGTTCATGTCCATGCCGACGACCGCGAATGGATCATGCGGCAAGGCCCCCGCATCAGGCTCTGGGAAGGCGAGACGCTGCGGCTCACGGGCGACGTGACGCTGATCCGCGGCGGCGGTCACTTCTCCGGTTCCAGCATGCTGCATTGGGCCGGCGGGGCGTCCGGGCGTGGCATCGTCTGCTGCTCGGACACCGCCTACGTGGCGGCGGACCGGGCGCATGTGAGCTTCATGCGCAGCTATCCGAACTTTCTCCCGCTGCCGGCCGATCGCGTGACGGCGATCGCGAATGCGCTCGCGCCGTTTGCGTTCGACAAAATGTTCGGCAACTTCTTCGAGAGCGTCATCGAGACCGGCGCCAAGCAGGCCTTCGAGACATCGGTGACGCGCTATCTCGCGGCCATCGCGCCGCGCTGAGCGCGCAAACAATCAGCGCGGCCGGATCACCGCCCAGCCGATGCGCAACAGCGGCAGGCGGCCCTGCACCGAGCGGTCGAACGAGCGCGGCACTTCGGCAACCATGTCGGGGAAGCGCGCCCTGAGCGCGGCCGGCGGCGTGCCCGCCGCATCGGTCGCCGTCCAGGTGAGGATCGCGCCTTTCTCGCGCACCGCCTCATCGGAGAGCCAGGGCGCGAGCGCAGGCGAGGCCTCGACATAAAGGCTTGGCCGGTCCGCTGACGCGAGCGCGACAAGCCCCGCGGTGCGCACATCGCCAATCACGATCGCGAGCGGCTTGCCGGTGCGGCGGCGGAACGTTTCGGTGAAGAATTGCCCCATCGCGTTCGCGGGCTTGCTCACTTCCAGATCGACCGCGGCAGTCCACGGCAGCGTCACGGTCGCGGCAACGATCACGGCCGGGGGCACGAGGAGCAGCCCGAGCCAGACCAGCGCACCGATGCGCTGGCGATAGAGCCGGATCATGTCGCCGGCCGCGACCACGACCGCGAGCCCCGAGAGCACGACCAGCGGCGCGGCGCCGCCGACCGGCGCCGGTTTGCCCAACAGCACCGCGAGCAATGTCGCGACGAAGGCAGGCGCGAGCGCGAAGAAATAGACGAAGCTTTTTGCGAACGGCTCCACCGGCAGGCGCTCGACCGCGGGCGCGCTCGCGCGTTTTCCTGCGAGGAAACCGCCGGCGACCAGCATCAGTACGACCAGCCCGGCATGGCTGAAGGCCAGCAGCAGAACGAGGTTCGCCCATGCCATCAGCCGCTTCTCGCCGACGATCAGGCCGGGCAGTGCGGCGAGCATCGGCAGCGGGCTCACGCCGGTGCGTTCCAGCCAGAACAGGTGCGGCACATTGATCAGCACGACGACGATCGCGGCCGCCCACGGCCCGATCGAACCGAGCCGGCTGCGTCCGCGCGCGGTCGTGGCGACGAAGAACGTCATGAGCGCAAGCACGATCAGGCCCGCGTAAGTGGTAAGCAGCAACAGCCCGAGCACGACGCCGGATGCGATCCAGTCGCCGCGCCGGTTGTCGGCAAGCGCCCGATAACCGAACAGCAGCGTGAGCGCGGTGAGCGGCATCGCCAGCACGGTCGGCCCGAACTCGACCGTGGGCACCGTGAAGGCGCTGATGCCGGCCATCAGCAGCACCGCCATCGCGGCGTGCGCGGTGCCGACGATGCGGCGGCCGAGCGTGAACACCGCCCAATAGGTCGCGACGACGCAAACCTGCGAGAGCACATAGACGCCGAGCACACCGCCCGCGATGCGGAACGCGATGTCGGCGAGCCAATAGGCGAGCGGCGGTCCGTAGGGCGAGCCGAGCACCCATTCGTTGCCGACCGCGAGCACGAGCGGCACCTCGCCGGGCGGTGCCGCGTAGAACAGCGAGGGCACCAGCGTCCACAGGGTGCCTTGCGCCAGCGCCGCCACCCAGAACATCAGCACGGGGCGTGCGCGCAATGCCTCGAGGATCAGCGAGACGCGGAACATCGGCGCGCGATCGATCGCGGCGGGGTAGATCACGGACATGGAGGGACTTTAGAGACTCAGCTGCGCGGTTTCATCAACTTCCGCGCCCGCCTCCGGCAGGCCGAGCAGCGCCGCGACGGGCGCAAACCTGCGGCGATGATGCACGCACGGACCTAAACGACTGAGCGCCGCGAAATGCTCCGGCACCGAATAGCCCATGTGGCGCTCGAAGCCGTAGCCCGGATGCGCCGCCCCGAGGCATCCCATCAGGCGGTCGCGCGTGACCTTGGCGACGATCGAGGCGGCCGCGATCGAGAGCACCAGCGCGTCGCCGCTGATCACCGCGCGGCACTCGCAATCGACATCGATGCGATCGATTCCGTCGACGAACACGAGCTTGGGCGTCACCGTCAGCGCCTTGACGGCACGTGCGAGCGCCCAGAGCGAGGCGCCGCGGATATTGTCGGTCTCGATGCGAGCCGGCGGCGCGATCGCGACCGCGACTTGCGCGGTGGAGCAGATTTTTTCGTAAAGGAGCGCGCGCGTCTCGGCGTTCAGCTTCTTGGAATCGTTCAGGCCTCTGGGGATACGCCTGGGATCGAGAATGACCGCGGCGGCAACCACCGGACCGGCCAGCGGTCCCCTGCCCGCCTCGTCGCAGCCCGCAACCGGAAATATGCCCTGCTTCATCGCGTATCGCTCGCGATTGAAGGTCGGGCGGACGATCTCGTCACCCAGCGGAAGGCGTGCGGCGGCGGCGCGACTCATGGCGGCGATCCTGCGCGGATCGGCCCGAGAGTTCAATTCGCTCGTTGCACGGCTGTGAAGGTCGGGGACAGGGAACTTCGGATGGCCTTTTCTCCGCTCGTCCCCGCGAAAGCGGGGACCCAGAGCCAAGAACTGGATTCCCGCTCGCGTCGCGCAATTCGCCATCGCTTTGATGCAACGCGGGTCTTAACTATCGTTTCTTTCCAGACAGAAACGCCTCCGCCCTATCAAGAGCCCAGTTTGGCAGATGCGGATACGCACAGCATTTGTGAAAAACAGGAATTCGCTTCCATCCGTCTTTGAATCCAACTTCCAGAGGCTCGGCCGATGCACAACGACCATGACCTTGCCGAGAGCGGGAATTACGTCTGATCGAAGCCAGTTTCGATGAATCTTTACGGATGGCAGCTTTTCGGCAACCGCCTGATTGTCCGGTTCTTTGCTTATACGTCGAGACCGATAAGCCATCGCATTCACCACGGCGGCTTCCCCCGCCTCCAACAGAATTCTGAACCTTTCTTGCTTCATGAAGTAAGGGTGCGTGTCTACATTGCAGGGTACGGGATTTCGCAATCGCTCGCGGTAGGCCTCGACGCTCCCGGACTTTTCGAATTCCAGAAGAGAACGCTCTTCGTCATAGCCGCCATTCGCATAGAGCACGAATAATCGCGCTTGCCGTATATCTCCTATGAACGCGGGCGGCGGGTAAGCCGTGTTAAGGGAGTGACGCTCCCGAACCAGCACGTCCTTATCGGCAGGATGAATGGTATCGATAAGTTTGCTCCAAAAGGCGACCAGAGGCTCGCCAATATTTTTTGGCCACATGGACCCGTCCTTATCCAACCTGGCCTTGGAGCCCCCCCCGCTCAGTGAAATATCCGCCCTGAATCGATCGCGATCGTCTGCCCGGTCATCGTCTCGGTGCGGCACATGGTGACGACCTGATCGGCGACGTCGTCCTTGTCGGCCGCTTTCTTGAGGAGCGCCGCTGCGGCGGAATTTTCGATCTGCGACTTCAGCAGGTTCGCGGTGGCGCGGGTGCCTTCGAGCAGGCCGGGCGCGACGCAATTCACCAGCACTTCCGGCGCGAGCGCGACCGCCATGCAGCGCGTCAGATGAATGAGCCCGGCCTTGGAGACCGCATAGGCGATCGACGAGCCGCCCGGATGAAGCCCCGCAATCGACGAGATATTCACGATGCGGCCGCGCCCTTGGCTCTTCATCACCGGCGCGACGGCCTTGATGGCGTGCATCGGGCCCGTGAGGTTCACGTCGATGATCTTCGACCATTCCTCGGTGGTCAGCCCGTCGAGATCCTTGAACGGGATCGCCTTGTTGTACGCCGCATCGTTGATCAGGATGTCGAGGCGGCCGAAGCGCTTCATCACGTCATCGACGAGGCGGTCGATTTGCGGCGGCTTGGTCAGGTCGCACTGAAACGCCTGCGCGTCGACGCCTGCTTTCCGGACTTCGTCGGCAACCGCGCCGGCTTCGTTTGCGCTCTGCGCATAGACGACCGCGATGTTGGCTCCCGCCTGCGCCAGCGCGTGGCAGATGCGTTGCCCGAGCCCACCATTGCCGCCGGTCACGACCGCGACCGCGTTCTTCAAATCCATGAAAAGTACCTCCCCGGAACGAGAGGTATCCCGGAGCGGCGGCGGGCGCCAGTCCTTCAGCCCGTAAGGCGCAATAAGCGAAGCGCATTGCGCCATTCCGATGTGGGCGTTTGCGCAGGCAACAAGGAGCGGGAAATCCGGTAGCGGGTAACTGTGTCGGCATCACCTCGGTTTTTTGCACCGCTGCGGCGCAATGCGCTCCGCTTATTGCGCCCTACAAATCCGCACCCCCCGCTAATCCGGCAACGTCACCCGCCCGTCCTCGGTGAACTCGAACCCCGGCGCCCGCACCGCTTCCCAGACGTGGCCGTCCGGGTCGGCGAAATAGCCCGAATAGCCGCCGAACGAGGTCTTCTGCGCGTGCTTGAGCAGGGTCGCGCCCGCGGCGAGCGCCTTCGACATCAGCGCGTCGACCTCCGCATCGGTCCGACACATCTGCGCGAGCGTCGTACCGCGGAACGCCTGCGGCCTTGGCCCGGCGGGCAGCTGCGCGTCCTCGGCCAGCATGTCCCAGCGGAACAGCGAGAGCACGATGCCGCCCGCATCGAAAAACGCGATCGCGTCACCGGTCGCCTTGAAGCGGCGCTCGAAGCCAAGGTCCTGATAGAAGCGAACGCTGCGCGCGAAGTCATTGACGCCCAAGGTCACGGCATTGAGGCGCGGCGTTTTCATGGCGTCTTTCAGAACAGCGCCAGCTGCTGCGGGCGCTTGCGCGTCGGCGCGAAATGCTCGGTGGTGAGCTTGAGCTTGCGCCGGTTGAGCCCGAGCCGCTCGCACGCCGCCTCGAAGCGGCGCCCGATCATCCAGGCGATCGGCCCGGAGCCGGTCATGCGCTCGCCCCACTTCGCATCGTAGTCCTTGCCGCCGCGCATGTCGCGGATCAGCTTGAACACGTGGCGCGCGCGATCGGGGAAATTCTCCGTCACCCATTCGCGGAACAGGTCGCGCACCTCAAGCGGCAGGCGCAGCAGCACGTAGCCGGCTTCCTTGGCACCGGCGGCGGCGGCGGCATCGAGGATGCGCTCGATCTCCATGTCGTTGATCGCCGGGATCACCGGCGCGACCATGACCGAAGTCGGAATGCCGGCCTCGGACAGCCGGCGGACCGCGTCGAGGCGGCGCGTCGGCGTGGCGGCACGCGGCTCCATCACGCGGGCGAGCTTGCCATCGAGGCTCGTCACCGAGAGCGCGACCTTCACCAGGTTGCGCCGCGCCATGCGCGCCAGGATATCGATGTCGCGCAGCACCAGCGCGGACTTGGTCACGATGCCGACCGGATGTCCGGCGCGGTCGAGCACTTCGAGGATGCCGCGCATCACTTCATACTTGCGCTCGATCGGCTGATAGGGATCGGTGTTGGTGCCGATCGCGATCACACGCGGCGAGTATTTCGGCGCGGCGAGCTCGCGCTCCAGCAGTTCGGGCGCGTCCGGTTTCACGAACAGCCTGGATTCGAAATCGAGCCCGGCCGAGAGCCCCATGTTGGCGTGCGTCGGCCGCGCGAAACAATAGACGCAGCCGTGCTCGCAGCCGCGATAGGGATTGATCGAGCGGTCGAAGCCGATGTCGGGCGAGTCGTTGCGCGTGATGATCTTGCGCGCGGTTTCGACGGTGACCGTGGTGTCGAAGGCGGGCAACTCCTCGATCGACTGCCAGCCGTCGTCGAACGCGATCCGTGCGGTTGGTTCGTAGCGCCCCGATGCGTTCGACAGCGTTCCCCGGCCGCGCCGCCGTTCACGGTCGACGGCGGTGCCGAGGAATTCGCCCGCCGGCTGCTTGGAGGGCAAAATCACCGGCGGGCGTTGCAGATATGCTGTCTGAGCCATGTGATGCATATACCGTCGCGACACGAACAAAACAAGAACGGAGAAGTTAAATTTTTTTGTGGCACGCACATACAAGATGCTGATTATTTTGGCATTTCGCCCGCTAGGAATTGCGTTCGCGGTGCGGCAGGATGGGGCTGCGGTCCGGGGCGGCGTTCGATGTTCAGCGTCATTGTGGCGACTTACGATTCGGAGCGGGCGCTGGTGCCGACGCTCGCCGCCCTGGTGCCGGGCGCGACCGCGGGAATCGTGCGCGAGGTGATCGTCGCAGACGGCGGCTCGCGCGATGAAACCGA
>JAXDOA010000442.1:0-10654 GCA_034669125.1 Hyphomicrobiales bacterium | reverse complement strand
TAGAACACACGCTTCGACTCGTCCGCCATCGGCGCAGCCCCTTTTCCTCACGATGTTTTTCGTTAAAGCGGTGTAGCTTGCCCGACGCACGAACGCCACCGCGGCGTCGCGCAGGGGAGCAATGATGGCAGCGCAGGAGGCAAGGGCAGCCCGAAGGGAGCGGCGCTACGGCGGGCACATATATCGTGGCCCGTCCGCGTTCGGATTCTTGAAGCAGCCGACGGACTCCGGGATCACCTGTTTCGGCAGCCACAACACCACCTTCGGATTGAAGATCATGAAGGTGATCGTGAACAGGAATACGCAGTAGATCGGCAGGGCCGCGCGTAGTGCGTGTGAGAATTTAACCCCGACGAATTTCGATGCCATCAGCAAGACGAGACCGTAGGGCGGCGTAATCAGCCCGAACGCCAGTGTAGCGATCAGCACGACCCCCATGTGCACCGGATTGATCCCTGCGCCTTCCGTCAGCACATTCACCAGCGGCATGAAGATGATGATGGTCGGCACGGGTTCGATGAAGTCGCCGATCACCGTAAAAAGGAGTACGAGCAACAACATCGTTGCATGAGGATTGTTGCCCGCGACGTCGGTGATGTATTCGGCGACGACCAGCGCGCCGCGCAGATAAGCGAACAGCCAGCCGAACGCATTCGCGGCGCCGATGGTGATCAGCGGCAGCGAGAAGATCAGTCCGGCGATGCAGAAATCCCACGGCAGGTTTTTCAGGTGGCCACGGTTGAGCATCGGGATCACCACGACGATGATCCATGCAACCGCGACGACGCCGGCCTCGGTCGGTGTGAAGAAACCGGTCAGGATGCCGCCCAGCAGGATCACCGGGATCATCATCGGCAGCGAGGCATCCTTGAACGCCAGCGCGACGTCACGGAACGGCGCGCGCGGGCGCCGCATGCCGACGGGACCGAAGAAATAGCAGTACAGCATCAGTCCGAACCCGATCATGAGGCCCGGCACGACGCCCGCCATGAACAGGCCCGCGATCGAGACGTTTCCGATCGCGCCGTACACCACCGCGGTGATGCTCGGCGGCACCAACGCCGCAATAGTGGAGGCCGACGCGATGATCGCCGCGATGAAGGCCGGCTCGTAGCCCTCGCGCTTCATCGGGCCGCCGAGCGCGCGGCTGATGACCGCGACGTCGGCCGTCGTCGAGCCGGACATTTCGGAGAAGAACATGCTGAACACCGTGACGGTCTGCGAGAGACCGCCGCGGATGTGGCCGACCAGTGCAAGCGAGAGGTTCGCCACCCGCTGCACGACATTGGCCGAGCTCATCAACTCGCCGACCAGCAGGAAAAACGGAATCGCGAGCAGCGCTTCGCTATCCATCCCGTCGAACATCTTCTGGATCAGCGCGGTGTGCGAAACATCGGTGAACATCGTACCGATCAACACGCCCGCAAGCAGGGAGAACGCGACCGGCACGCCGAGATAACCGAAGAACAGGAAGCAGAACGTCATGAACAGGACGATGAACGTGCCGCTCATGGCCGGCCTCCCGGTCCCGGTATCACATCGATGGGCGCGACGGTGTCGATCGGCGTGATGTGGATCGGCTCCTCCGGCGGCTCGTCGTGCTCAAAGCCGTTACGCAGGCCGTTGACGAGCTGCTCGATTGTGAACAGCACGATCAGCACACCGCAAAGCGGGATCGCCGCGTAGAGCGAAGCAATCGGAGTCATCGAGGGCATGCGGAAACTGCCGAAGCCCCGCAGGAAATTGAGATAACCGAAGTAGATAAAGCAGAGGCCGACGATAAGGACGACCAGGCGCGTCGTGATCTCAATGATCGTCCGGGATCTGCCGTGCAGCGATTCCGCGATCGCGGTCAGATAGAGGTGGTCGTTGCGGCGCGTGGCAACTGCGGTGCCGACGAAGATCGCATAAATGAAGAAAGTGGACGTCACCTCCTGCAGCCACAACCAGGGGCGTCCGATTTCGCGGGTGATGATGTCGCAGATCACCGTCATGCAGAAGCCGAACAGCAGGGCTCCGCAGAGCAGCATCAAAACCGTCTCGAGCGGATCAAGGACGCGCCATTTCAGGTGACGCTGCCGCTTGAGCACCAGTCGGTCCGCGAGGGTCATGATCGATCCATACAGGCGAAGAAAAGGCCGGGCGAGACCGGCCTTTCCAGTATCAACACGCGCATTGCCGCAGGTTAGCTGGTCGCGCTGGCCCGGATCAGATCCTTGATCTTGGACGCATGCGGTCCGAGATCCTTCGCCATCTTGTCGAGGTAGGGATCGGCGATCTTGATGAAGCCCGACTTGTCGACGTCTTCGACGACCTTCACGCCGATCGCCTTGAGCTTCGTCTGCGAGTCGCGTTCGAGCGCGACCGCCTTGGCGGGCTGCGTCTTGTTCACCTCGTCGGCCGCCGCCTGCACCCAGCCCTGCTGCTCGGGAGTCAGGCCACTCCAGGCCTTGTCGCTGATCCACACGAGGCTGTTGTTGGCCTCATGCCCGGTCATCGAGAGCACCGGCGCGACTTCATAGTGCTTGTTGACGAGATAGACGTTCACGCCGTTTTCCGCGGCGTCCACCACGCCGGTCTGGAGCGAGGTATAAACGCTGCCGAACGGCATGTGCACGGTCTGCGCGCCGTAGGCCGGGAACATGGCGTCCTCGGTCGCGGTCGCCTGCACGCGGATCTTGAGGCCCTTCATGGCGTCGACGTTCTTGATCTCGCGCTTGGAATAGATGTAGCGCAGCCCGAGCGTCGCGAGCGCGATCACCCGTGAGCCCTGCACCGTCTCGGCAATCATCGCCTTGACGGCCTCCGACACCTTTGGATCGGCCAGCGCCTTGACGAGGTGGTCTTCCGACTTGAACAGGAAGTGCAGCGACATGACGCCGGCCTGCTGCGACAGCGTCGCGGCATTCGCTGACGACGAAATACAGAAGTCGATGTCGCCGGATTTCACAAGCTGAAGAACCTGCGGCTCCTGACCGAGCTGGGCGCCAGGGTATTGATCGATCAGCATCGTACCCTTGCTCAGATCCTTGAGCTTGTTGGCGAAGGTGTCGCCGACAATCCCGTAGCCGGTGTTCTTCGGCTGGTCATAAGCGAAGCGATAGTTCTTCGAACCTTGTGCGCGCGCGACATGCGGCGCGGCGATTACGGCGCCAAGACCGGCCACGACTGTTCGTCTGCTGAATGCCATTTTCTCTGTCCTCCCCCGTTGTTCGAGCCGCTTGGAAATGCGGCCGATTGTCTCCGTGCCACTTTGAAGCGCGGCGGATTGTCGCTTAGGCTAACATGTTTCCGCAGCGGAACAACGGGAAAACAACCCGGGCCCCGGCCCGCTTTTTTTGGGAGGCAACAAACTCATGCCGACAATGGTCGCCGATCTCGATACGCCCGCGGTTGTCATCGACCTCGATATCGTCGAGGCGAACATTGCGCGCGCGCAGGCCACGCTGAGCGGCCACGGCCTCGCCAATCGCCCGCACATCAAGACGCACAAAATTCCGGCGCTCGCCAAGATGCAGATCGATGCGGGCGCGGTCGGCATCACCTGCCAGAAGCTTGGCGAGGTCGAGGTGATGGCGGATGCGGGCGCCGCCGACGACATCCTGCTCACCTACAATGTGCTGGGCGAGGCCAAGGGCGAACGCCTCGCCGCGCTGATCCGCCGGCTCAAGCGCATGGCGGTGGTGCTCGACAACGAGGTGGTGGCGCGCGGATTGTCCGAGGCCGGCAAGCGCCACGGCGTCGATATCCGCTTCCTGATCGAGTGCGACACCGGCTTTCACCGCAACGGCGTGCAGAGTCCCCAAGCCGCGCTCGATCTTGCTCAGCGATCGATGCGCATGCCGAACATGCAGTTCGAAGGGCTGATGACATTCCCAACCGCGAAGCCCGAGCAGCGGCTGTGGCTGGAGCGCGCGCTGCAACTGCTCAACGGCGCGGGGATTGCGGTGCCGGTCGTGTCCGGCGGCGGCTCACCCTCGCTCAAGGGCTGCGGCGATTTTCCGATGCTGACCGAGTATCGCGCCGGCACATACATCTACAACGACGTCATGCAGGTGACGGCGGGCGCCGCGACCTGGGACGACTGCGCCATGACGGTGCGGGCGACCGTGGTGAGCCGCCCGACCGAGGATCGCGCGGTGCTCGATGCCGGCTCCAAGGTGATGACCTACGAGCAGTATTACGCCAAGGGTTTCGGCCGCATCGTGGAATACCCCGACGCGCAGGTCACCGGCTTCTCCGAGGAGCACGGCATCGTCGATCTCTCAGGGTCGGCGAAGAAGCCGAAGATCGGCGAGGTCGTGAGCGTGATCCCGAACCATTGCTGCATCGTCACCAACATGATGGACGAGGTCTACGCAGCGCGGAAAGGCGTGGTCGAAGCCGTGTATCCGGTCGCCGCGCGCGGGAAAGTGCGGTGAACAGCGTTGCACTCTGCGCGGGCGCGAGCCGGTTGAATCGATCCTGCAACCCGGCGACAATCCCCTCATAATAGTACCGGCAACGGCGCCGGGACATGGGGAGGACATCATGAGCATTTCGCTCGGCCGTTACGCATTGGCGGCCGTGATTGCGGCGTTGCTCTGCGCGGGTAGCGGCGCCAACGCCACGACCTTCAAACTCAAGATTGGCGCCGGCCATCCACCGGCCGGCCTGTGGATCGCGACATTGCGCGACGTTTTCATGCCGAAGGTTTCCGAACGTGTCACCAAGGAAACCGCACACAAGATCGAATGGACGGAAGCCTGGGGCGGCTCGGTTTGCAAGCTCGGCGAATGCCTCGAAGCAATCGAATCAGGCCTGCTCGATATCGGCGACGCACATGCGCCGTTCGAGCCGGCGAAAATGCTGGCGCATAATTTCAGCTATTTCGCACCGTTCGGCACGCCCGACCCGCGTGTCGCCGCCAAGGCGGTGCGCGAGGTCTATGAGTCGACGCCAGCGCTGCGCAAGGTGCTGGAGGACCGCTACAATCAGGTATTCATCGCCGCTGGCGTGGTCGGCAATTACGGCCTGATCACCAATTTCAAATGGAGCACGGTCGCGGAGCTGAAGGGCCACAAGATCGCGGCCGCGGGTCCAAACCTGCCGTGGCTGCAAGGCACCGGCGTCGTCGGCGTGCAGTCGACGCTCAACGAGGCCTACACGTCGATGCAGACCGGCGTTTACGAAGGCTGGGTGATGTTCACTGACGCTTCGATGGCCTTCAAGCTCAACGAAGTGTCGAAGCAGTACGTCGACATGGACTTCGGCTGCATCTCGACGCCGGTCATCACCATGAACAAGGACACCTGGAAGGAATTGCCGCCCGAGGTGCAGAAGATCATTCTCGACGCCGGCCGCGACTACAACGAGGCGGTCGGCCGTATCACCTTCGAGAAGCAGGAATCGGCGCGCAACCGCATGAAGGACGCGGGGCTCGAAGTGCGCACCGCCAGCATGGCGGACAAGCAGGCCTGGGCCAAGGCGTTGCCGAATATCGCCAAGCTGCGCTTTGAGGAGATCAACAAGGCCGGCATGCCCGGCGAGGTGGTCTACGCCTACATCAAGGCGCTGAAAGCGGCGGGCCACGTCTTTCCGCGCGATTGGGAGGCCGAGCGCTGACCTGAGGGGCAAGCGCGATGGACCGCGCGTTCCACACTCTGCTCGCCGGCATGAACACGCTGGCGAGCGTGTGGGTGCTGTTGATCGTCGCGCTCGTTTCCGCCGATGTAATCGGCCGCGCGGCTTTCAATGCGCCGCTGCCCGGCGTGCCGGAGATCGTGCGCTTTTCCATTGTCGGCATGGTGTGGCTGCAGATGGCCTACACGCTGCGTAGTGGCAACCATCTGCGCACGGCGCTGGCGCTTGGGCGGATGCCGCCGCTCGCCCAGCGCGCGGTGCTGGTCGCCAACTCGCTCGTTGGCATCGCGCTGTTCGTCATGATCGCATGGCTCGGCTGGATCGAGATGGCGAAGAGCTATGACATCGGCGCGTTCGAGGGTGAGCATCCGGTACGCATACCGGTCTGGCCGGTATGGGCCATTCTGGTCGGCGGCGCGGCGCTGACCGCGGTGCAATTCGCGCTCGACGTCGTGCGCTATCTCACCGTCGGGCCGCGCGCGTCGGAATTGTCCGACGTCGCGGACACGAGCACGCCGGTATGATGGACCCCGTCACCGTCGGCGCGCTCTCGGTCGCGGCGATCTTCATCCTGATCATCTTGGGATTCCACATCGGCGTCGCGCTCGCGGCGGTGAGCTTTTCCGGTGTCTATCTCATCACCGGAAAATTCCGTGTCGCGGCGAGCATCCTGCAAACGACCGCCTATAACGGCGTGAACGACTACATTTTTGCGGTCATCCCGTTGTTCGTCGTGATGGGTCTGTTCGCCACGCAGTCCGGCGCGACGCGTGACCTGTTCGACGCCGCTGAGGCGCTACTGCACCGCGTGAAAGGCGGCGTCGGCGCCGCGACCGTGATTGCGAATGCGATATTCGCGGCGATCACCGGAGTGTCCGTCGCATCCGCGGCGGTGTTCTCCAAGCTCGCGATTCCCGAGATGAACCGGCTCGGCTACGACCGCAAATTCGGCCTCGGTATCGTCGCGTCGAGCGCGCTGCTCGGCATGCTGATCCCGCCGTCGATCCTGATGATCGTCTACGGCGTGATCACCGAGGAATCGATCGGGCGGCTGTTCGCCGCGGGCATCGGCCCCGGGCTCGTGGTCGCGGCCGTGCTGATCGCGACAATTCTCGTCTGGGTCAGGATCGATCCCGCAATCGTCGGGCGCGAGGGCGAGATACCCGCGGGCCCCGGCATGACGCGGCTTGCCCTGTTCATCAAGGTGCTTCCGATCTTCGCCCTGATCGCGCTGGTGCTCGGCGGCATCTATGGGGGCTTCTTCACGCCGACTGAGGCCGGCGCCATCGGCGCGCTCGGCGCGCTGGCGCTGATCCTGCTGCGCCGCCGCTTCACGGTTCAATCGCTGATGGTCATCCTGCTCGATACCGGCAAGGCCTGCGCCAGCATCTTCTTTCTGCTGATCACCGCGCAGATGTATAGCCGCATGCTCACGCTTTCGCGCCTGCCCGAGACGCTCACAACCTGGGCGTCGGCGTTGCAAGTACCCGGCCTCGTCATCCTGCTCGCCTTCATCGTGGTGCTGCTGATCCTTGGCTGCATCATCGATTCAGTCTCGATCCTGCTCCTGACGATGCCGATCATGGTGCCGATCGCCCTCACGCTCGGCTACGACAAGGTCTGGTTCGGCATGATCGCGATCGTCACCATCGAACTTGGCCTGCTCACGCCGCCGTTCGGCATGGTGGTGTTCGCCATGAAGGCGTCGCTGCCGCCGGACGTGCGGATCGAGGAGATCTTTCTCGGCTCGGCGCCGTTCTTCGTGGTGCTGCTGCTGGCGCTCGCGCTGGTGATCGCATTTCCGGAAATCAGCCTGTTCATCCCGCGGCTGCTGATCGGCTAGACTGCCCCCTCACTTGAACGGATTTTGCATGCCCTCGTCCCTCCTCATCGACCCCGCCTCGTTCGATCCTGCCGCAATTCCCGCCGAAACACTCGCGACCAACGCCGAGATCGTGCGCCGGCTCAATGCCGAGCCGGCCGGCCTGACGATCCCGGAAATCCGCGCGCGGCGCATTGCGGGCATCGGCGCGTTTCCGGCCGCGCCGAAGTCGCCGCGCGCCGAGACGATGACCGTCGCGGGGCCTTCCGGCCCCATGGAGTTTCGCATCATCGCGGCGAAGAACCCGCGCGGGCTTTACGTTCACATTCACGGCGGCGGCTGGTCGATCGGCGCGCCCGACCAGAACGATCCGCTGCTCGAACGCATCGCCGATGTCGCCGGGCTGACCTGCGTGTCGGTGAAATACCGGCTCGCGCCGGAAAATCCCTATCCGGCCGCGCCCGACGATTGCGAAGCGGCGGCGCTGTGGATGGTGCGCGAAGGTACGAAGCGCTTCGGCCTCACCAAGCTTGCGATTGGCGGCGAGTCAGCCGGCGGGCATCTCTCCGCCGTCACGCTCTTGCGCCTGCGCGAGCGCCACCAACTCTCGCCGTTTTCGGTGGCACTGCTCAACTACGGCTGCTTCGACCTCGGCATGACGCCGAGCGCGCGCAACTGGGGCGACGAAAAGCTCGTGCTCAACACGCCGGCGATCGTCGCCTTCCGCAAAAGCTTCCTCCCCGCCGGCACCAACATGTCGCACCCGGACGTCTCGCCCCTCTATGCCGATCTGCGCGGCATGCCGGCGGCGCTCTTCTCGGTCGGCACGCGCGACGCGCTGGTGGACGACTCGCTGTTCATGGCGCCGCGCTGGCTCGCCGCGGGAAATGCCGCCGAGCTTGCGATCCATCCCGGCGCCTGCCACGGATTCCTGAGCCTGCCGAACCGGCAGCGCGACGACGCGGTCGCGCACATGGGCGCGTTTGTGGACCGGTATTTGTAATCCTCATCCTGAGGCGCCCGCGCGCAGCGCGGGCCTCGAAGGATGGCCCGGAGCACGTGTCCATCCTTCGAGACGCGTCGCTTCGCGACGCTCCTCAGGATGAGGTCAGATCTTGTCGCTGTTCGGCGACTTCTGCATCATGTCGACGAGGCGGCGCCACATCTTTTCGAATGCGCTCATCACGCGATCGATCTCGGCATCGCTCGGCAACGGCACCTTGAGGTTCAGCTCGCGCTGGTTTGCCGGCGGACCGCTCGCGACGCCGCCCGGCAACGGCAGGCCGCGCGCCAGCATGTCCTTCTTGAGCGCGCCGTTCTCGCGCTGCAGCCGCGCGATCTCGTTCTCCAGGGCCGCCCGCTCGTCCGGCACCGCGTTGCAGGCCCAGCCGGTCGCCTGCTTGGCGCACAGCGAGACCGCGCCGATGCGCGTATCGAGCCGCAACATGCCATCCGGCACGCTTGAGAAACTGTAGCGGCCGTTTTCGCTGTCCGGCGTGGTCTGCGCGCGTGCGGGCGGTGCGAACGCCGCCAATGCGGCGAGGGCCAAGATGATGACGCTGCGCGTCATGAGAGCCTCCATGATTTGCCAGAATCTGGCGGGATTTTGCGGCGGCGCCGTGGCGCCCGGCTGCCTCCCGCCCATTCATTCCGCACTGCACAGATTGCCCTGTGGATCGGCCTGCGGCATGGCGGCACGACGGCCTATTCTCTTCTCCAATCAATTAGTTATGGCAACTTGGCGAATTCTTGACACGCCTAGGGGTGGTCAGTATGGTCCGCGCTGCTTCGGGGGCGGCGAAAAGCTCGAAATCTCCTCGACTTCGCGGGTTTAGGACCATGTCCGGTGACACGCGCGGGCGAAAAGATCAGGGCGCAGCGCCAAGCGATGAAGCCGCCCTCTCCGCGAGGCTCAAGCGTCTCGGCGAACGGCTCGAACAGTCCAGTCCGAGCCGCGCTGCCGAAACAGGCCCCGCTTCCCGATCGGCGACCGATCATTCGGGGTTCGCGCGCGGTTTCCGGCTCTCCTCCGAACTTGTGGCGGGTGTGCTGGTCGGTGCGGCACTCGGTTGGCTGATCGACCGGGGACTCGGCACCTTGCCGTGGGGGATGTTCGTGTTCGCGCTGCTCGGCTTTACGGCGGGCGTGCTGAACGTGATGCGACAGGCGGGAGTGGCGTCCGGAGGCGTTCCGGACTCGACCATCGAACGCCGCAATGACGAGCGCTCGCACGGCGCTTAGGGATTAAAGAGACCGACCGGTCATGGCCGCCGACCCGATCCATCAATTCGAAATCAAGAAGATCTTCACGATCGGCCACATCGGCGGGCAGGAGATCGCGTTCACCAACTCCTCGCTGTTCATGGTGCTGAGCATCGGCGTGATCGCCGCGCTGCTGGTCGGTGCGACGAGCTCGCGCAGCCTGGTGCCGGGACGGCTCCAATCGGTCGCGGAGCTCTCCTACGAGTTTGTCGCCACCACGATACGCAGCACCGCCGGCAGCGAAGGCATGAAGTTCTTCCCGCTGGTGTTCTCGCTGTTCATGTTCATCCTGGTGGCGAACATCATCGGGCTTGTGCCCTACACCTTCACGGTGACGAGCCACATCATCATCACGGTGCTGCTGGCGCTCCTGGTATTCCTCACGGTGGTGATCTACGGCTTCTGGAAGAACGGGCTGAAATTCTTCAAGCTGTTCGTGCCGAGCGGCATTCCGATCTTCATCCTGCCGCTGGTCGTGTTCATCGAAGTGTTCTCATTCTTCCTGCGCCCGATCTCGCACAGCGTACGCCTGTTCGCCAACATGCTGGCCGGGCACATCACGCTGCAGGTCTTCGCCTACTTCATCGTGCTGATGGGCACGGCCATGGGCGCGATCGGCTGGATCGGCGGCATCCTGCCGTTCAGCATGATCGTCATCCTCATGGCGCTGGAGACGCTGGTCGCCTTCCTGCAGGCCTATGTCTTCGCCATCCTCACTTGCATCTATCTCAACGATGCGATTCACCCGGGCCACTGACGGCCCGACCGGACAAAGTTAGAACCAGAAGGAGCTTGGTTATGGATCCAGTGGCAGCGAAATACATCGGTGCGGGCATCGCCTGCATCGGCATGGGCGGCGCCGGCGTCGGCGTCGGCATCATCTTCGGCAACTACCTGGCCGCGGCAATTCGCAATCCGTCCGCCGCGCAGGGCCAGTTCGGCAACCTG
>JAXDOA010000441.1:0-4576 GCA_034669125.1 Hyphomicrobiales bacterium | reverse complement strand
ATCCTGGCTGCGGGAACACATCCCACTGCGTTCTGGGGCAACGCATTGCAGACGCCAGCTGATCGCTATGACCAAGTCATGGAAGACTTGCAGATGATCGGCCAGCGCAACATGCTGTGCGGCCTGCACGTGCATGTCGAACTGCCGGATCCGGACGACCGCGTCGACATCATGATGCGCATGCTGCCCTATCTGCCGCTGTTCATCGCGCTCGCGACGTCGTCGCCGTTCTGGCGCGCCCGCCCGACCGGCCTGAAGGGCTATCGGCTCGCCGCCTACGACGAGTTGCCGCGCACCGGCGTGCCCGAGCTGTTCCGAACGCCCGCCGAATACGAAGCCTATATCGCGGCGCTGGTGAACGCCGGCGTGATGCAGGATTCGAGTTACGTGTGGTGGGCGATCCGTCCTTCGCTGAAACACCCGACACTGGAGCTGCGCGCACCGGATTCATGCACGCTGGTCGAGGACTCGATTGCGATCGCGTCGCTGTATCGTACGCTCGCGCGGCGCCTCACGCGCAATCCATGGCAGAACTGGGACCTCACCGCCGTCACGCGCGCGATCGTGGTCGAGAACAAGTGGCGGGCGCAGCGCTACGGCGTCCACGGCACGTTTGTCGATATCTCCGGCAATGGAGCGATCACCGTCGCCGAGATGCTCGAGCAGGTGATTGAGGAGGTCGAGCGCGACGCGGTTGCGCTCGGCTGCTTGAAGGAACTCCAGCACTGCCTCAGCATCGTGGGCGGCGGGACCTCGGCCGACACCCAGCTTTCCGTCTACGAACAGGCGCAGGGACGCAGCGAGGATCGCGCCGACGCGCTGCGCGCCGTCACCGACTGGATCGCGGAAGCGACCTTGCAATAACGACTGCCTGACTTGAGCGCCGGCTGCCGTGCGGCAGCCGTCGCATGGCCTCACGGCTTCTTGGCGTCGCAGCCTTTTGCCTGCACGGCTCGGTTCGCAACAGTTAGCTGTGTGCGCACCGTGCCGAGTTCGGAGCGGTAAGCGAGCGCGCCGATCACGAAGCCACCGACGCCTGTTTCGGCCTTCTCGATCAGATCGACGAGCTGTTTCTCGCGATTGACCAACCCGGCGCGGTGGCCAACGATTTCGGGACAAGTCATGAAGTCGAACTTGTCCTGCATCACGACCGCGTAACCCATCGGATCGCCGAATGAGCCGCAGCCGGCAACAAGGCCGGCGAGCGCGAAAGCGCCCGCGAGCCGGACCAAACGATCACAGGTGCGCGGATCAACGCGTGCTGCCGCCATGCGGTCCCCATGGGCCGGGATCAGACGGATTGGCTGGCGGCGCACCGGCGGCGCCGAGTTCGATCGGCGGGCGCGAGGGCAGGAACGGCTTGCCGCCCGCGTTGGACGGGCCGAACGGGCCATCCGGCAGCGCTTCCTGCGCGCCCTGTTGCGTCTCGTCGGCCTGCTCCTGCGCCTCGCCATCATATTGCGGCACCGCGAGTGGGCCCGGATCGTGCCCGCCCGCAAAGCGGACCAACGCGTCGACACGGCTGTCGACCGGCGGATGCGTGGCGAACAGGTCCGCGAATCCCTCGCGCGGATTGTCGACGCACATTTCCATCACGGCCGAGGTCGCGGCGTGAAGTTCGCCGCGGTTCTCGATCTTGCGCAGCGCCGAGATCATCGCGTCGGGATTTTTCGTCAGTTCCACCGAGCCCGCATCGGCCAGGAATTCGCGTTTCCGCGAGAGCGCGAAGCGGATCACCACCGAGAGGAACCAGGCAAGCGCGATCAGCGCGACCGCGATCACGATCGCAAAGCCCGCGCCGCCCTTGCCGCGATCGCTGTCGCCGGATGAACGCCCCCATCCGCCGCGCGAATAAAAGAACATGCGGAAGAACATCTCGGCGAAGAACGAGATCACGCCCGCGATGATCACGGCGATCACCAGCATGCGTACGTCGCCGTTGCGAATGTGGGTGAGTTCGTGGCCGAGCACCGCCTCGACCTCGGCGTCGTCGAGCGCGTTCAAGAGCCCGGTCGTTACCGTCACGGCGTATTGCTTCTCGTTCATGCCGCTCGCAAACGCATTGAGCGAGGTGTCCTCCATGATCTTGAGCTTCGGCATCGGAATGCCGCGCGAGATGCAGAGATTTTCCAGCAAGTTATAGAGCCTCGGCTCCTCGTGCCGCGTCACTTCGCGCCCGCCGGTCACCATGTCGATCAGCGACTGGTGGAATTTATAGGCGATCAGAATCCACAGCGCGGTGCCGACGGTGGCGAAGGGCGAGGCCTTCACGGCATCGATCCAGGCGCGTTGCAATAGCCATTGCATTGAGGCGTCGTAGCTCATCGCTTCCGCCGCAAGCGCGCCCGCGAACACCATCAGGTAGACAAGGAAGAACAGCCCGATCAGCAGCAGGATCGAGCGCCGCCGGTTCGACTGGATATGCGTGTAGAGACCGTAGGCTGCTGCCATGCCACTCGCTCAGGTCGGCTCCCTCCCCCGCTTGCGGGGGAGGTTGGGGAGGGGGCGCGTTGCGCCGACGCCTAGAACTTCACCTGCGGTGCCTGGTCCAACTGGGCGCGCGTCTCGCCGAGGTCGAAGAAGGTCTGCGCGTGGAATCCGAACGGGCCGGCGATCAACGCGGCCGGGAATTGCTGGATGCCGGTGTTGTACTCCTGCACCGCGTTGTTGAAGAAGCGCCGCGACGCCGCGAGCTTGTTCTCGATGTCGGAAATCTCAGCTTGCAACTGCATGAAGTTCTGGTTGGCCTTGAGATCCGGATAGGCCTCGGACAGCGCGAACAACTGCCGCAGCGCGCCCGACAGCATGTTCTCGGCCGCGACCTTCTGTTCGACGCTGGGCGCCGCCATCGCGGTCTGGCGCGCCTTCACGACCGCTTCGAGCGTGCCGCGCTCGTGCCCGGCGTAACCCTTCACGGTCTCGACCAAATTGGGGATCAAGTCGTGGCGCTGCTTGAGCTGGACGTCGATGTCGGCGAACGACTGGTTGACGCGCTGCCGCATCGCAACAAGCCCGTTGTAGATCATGACGATCCACACCACGAGCACGACGAGGACACCGATGATGATCCAGGTCGAAGAAATGTTGGACATTGGGGCTCCTTGAGGGCTCCGGAAGATGATTTGCGCGCGGAACATACCCCATCCATTGAGGCCGGGGCAGGGCGGCTGACCCACCGCATATCCCGCAGAACCGCGTGGTGTTTGGTCGCGCATCGGCGAATTGCGGTTCAAAACCGTCTATTTCGGCGGCGCTAACCCTTTTTCATGGTTTAGAATGACCCGAAACGGGCCGGCGCGAACCGCCTCGCTTCGACGCGCGACCACTTCAGGGAACCAAGGTTCCGTCCCGGCCGTTGAACAGACGTAGCGCGACAGGGAGAGTTCTCATGTTCACTCGTCATGTCCTCGTGGCGGCAACGGCGCTTTGCGCACTGGCTCCCGCGGTCGCACAGGACACCGCGCCATCATCCTCCGCAGGACCGCTGCGCGCGACCGGCGCCTATCCGATCCGGCAGGACACCAGCCAGTGGCTCGGATCCAACCTGATCGGCGCCAAGGTGGTAAGCGCCTCGCACGAGAGCATCGGCCGCATCGCCAATCTGCTGGTGAATGACGATGGCGCCGTGGAGGCCGCTGTGATCTCGATCGGCGGCGTGTTCGGCATGGGCGCGAAGGACGTCGCCGTCACCTACAAGTCGCTCAATATCGTGCGCGACAAGTCGAGCGATGGCATCGATCACATCGTGCTCGCTGCGACCAAGAACGATCTGCGCCAGGCGGCAAATTTCAAGACGCTGAAAGAGCAGAAGACCGAGAAGGTCGCCCACCGCACGCAGGACGCGCCGGTGGTGGTGCCGGTGAAAGTGACTACACCGCCTCCCTGATTTTCGCCGCGGTTTCTAGATCGACCGACACAAGCTGCGAAATTCCGCGCTCCGCCATGGTGACGCCGAACAGGCGGTTCATGCGCGCCATGGTGATCGGATTGTGGGTGATGATCACGAAGCGCGTGTCGGTCAGCCGCGTCATCTCGTCGAGCAGGTCGCAGAAGCGATCGACGTTGTGATCGTCGAGCGGTGCGTCCACTTCGTCGAGTACGCAGATCGGCGCCGGGTTGGTTAGGAACACCGCGAAGATCAGTGCCAGCGCGGTCAGCGCCTGCTCGCCGCCGGAGAGCAGCGACAGCGTCGCGGGCTTCTTGCCGGGCGGTTTGGCGAGAATGTCGAGACCGGCTTCGAGCGGGTCGTCGCTCTCGATCAGCTGCAATTCGGCGGTGCCGCCGCCGAAGAGCGAGGTGAACAGCCGCTGGAAGTGCCCGTTCACCACCGCGAAGGATGACAGCAGCCGTTCGCGCGCCTCGCGGTTGAGGCTCGAAATGCCCTGACGCAGCCGCTTGATCGCCTCGGTGAGGTCGTCGCGCTCGGTGACCAGATTGCCGTGCTGCGCCTCGACCTCGCGCAGCTCCTCCTCGGCACGCAGGTTGACGGCGCCGAGACGTTCGCGATCCCGGCGCAGCTTTTCCAGGTCGGCTTCGATCTCGGCCAGCGGCGGCAGTTCGGCGCCGGGCTGGATCT
>JAXDOA010000440.1:0-5526 GCA_034669125.1 Hyphomicrobiales bacterium | reverse complement strand
GGCTCAAGGGATACTCGTTGAAGATGATCGCATCGTCGCCGACCGCTTCGCCGACCGCGCGGCTGAAGGTGGCGGCGTTGAGCGCGCCCGCGTTCGCTTCCTTCGCGGCCTTCGCACGCCGCGCATTGTGGCGTTCGATCAACTTCGCGCGCCGTGCGTCCACGTTGAGTGTCTTCCTCGCCAGCACCGCATCCAGCGCCGCCAGCGCGATCGCGGCAGGCGACGCAATCGACAGGTCGCTCGGAAACGAGCGCATCGGATAGCGCGCAAAAATCGGGTCCTCGCCGATGTGCGCGACGCGGCAGCCGGCGGCCGGTTGCTGCATGCCCGGATACCACGGCGCATCGCTCTCGATCACGACGATCAGGTCGGCGTCGGCGACCAGCGGGCCGGAGTCGTATCCGGCATTCATAGGGTGTGAGGAGGGAAGCGCAACCGAGCGCGGATTGTGCGACACGACCGGTATCGCGGCGCGTTCCGCGATCTTCGCCAGCGCCGCGACCGCGCTCCCGTCCGTGCCCGGTCCCGCCGTGATGATCAGCGGCCTCATCGCGCTCGCGATCCACTCGGCAAGCTGTTCGACCGCTGCCGGATCGGGGTGCGCGGCGCCCGGCACCGGCCGCGGCATGATCGCGGGCGCTTCGTCAAGCGAGGCCGACAGCGGCTCGCGCGGCAGCACCAGATACACCGGCCCGCGCGGCACCGTCATTGCGACCTCGTGCGCTCGCGCCACCACGTCGGCAACCTGTCCCGGCACGCGCAGCTCGTAATCCCACTTCACGATCTCGCGCACCATGCCGGCCTGGTCGAACATCTCCTGGCCCCAATGGATTTGGCGCGAGCGCGAGCCGAAGCTTCCCTTCTCGGTGATCGGCGTGCGCCCGGCCGCGAGGATGAGGGGAACACGATCACGGGATAAATTGATCAGGTTGTTGATCGTGTTGCCGGTGCCGACGTTCACATGCACCATCACGGCCTGCGGCCGCCCGGTCTGCGTGTAGGCGCCGTGCGCCATCGCGACCGCGAGGTTCTCGTGCGGGATGAGCACGGGACGCGGCAGCTTGGCGTTGCTGTGGCGCCCGCGCGAGAACGCCTCCACGATCGGCGGAAAATCCGTGCCCGGATTGGCGAAGAAGAAATCGACGCCGTGCTCGGCGAGCGCCTGGAGAAAAACCTCTCCGGCGATTGGCTTGCGTTCGCTGCCTTGCACGGTTGTTCCTTAAGGTTCGTTATAGTGTCGCATGATCCGGCGAAGTGGATACCGGTTCGCCGACCAAGATCATGCGCAAGTAAGGTTCCTACCGGACGGCGGGCGACCTTACAACATTCGGCCGCGCGCGCGGGCCATGCACGGGGAGCAGCCATGATTTCGCCGGAGCCGATCTTTTCCATTCGCTGCGAACTGGCGAACATTCTCGATGTCGGCAAGGCGCCGTTCGGCCATCGCCGCGTGGTGAACATTCTGGGCGGGCCGGTCACCGGCGCGCGGCTCAACGGCCGCGTGCTTCCCGGCGGCGCCGACTGGCAGATCGTGGCGGCGGACGGTTCGATCGATCTGCATGCGCGCTATACGCTCGAAAGCGATGCCGGCGCGCTGATCCAGGTGGATTCGAAGGGCATGCGCCACGGCCCGCCGGACGTGCTGGCGCGGCTCGGGCGTGGCGAGGAGGTCGATCCCTCGCTGTATTATTTCCGCACCGTGATGCGGTTCGAGACCGCGCATCCGTCGACGGACTGGCTCAATCGCATTCTCGGGTTGGCCCGCGGCGCGCGGGAGAAGAATGCCGTGAAGCTGGATGTGTATGAGGTGCTTTAAGTGCCGCGGGTGCGGAGCAAGCATCTGCGCCCTTGTAACTCTCATTGCGGCGACTCGGATAGGTTCCGTGTCGCGGTGATGGGCGGGAGCCCGAAGCGCCCTGGGTCGTTGAAGACCGTGGGAGAGCGTGGTGCCCCGTCTGTCGTTCCATCGAACCCGAACAGTCGCCTGGGCCGCAAAGCGCGAAGCCCGATTAGGCAAGGACGGGTCGCCATGGACATGATCACCGTTGGTATCGATGTATCGAAAGATCGCCTGGATGTGGCTGTGCGTCCAAGCGGTGAGGTATTTGTGATCGCGCGCAACGCCGCCGGGCTGGACCAGTTGATCGTCCGGCTGCGGGAACTTGGTCCGCAAATTGTCGCGTTAGAGGCGACCGGTGGGTACGAGACCATTGCGACAGCCGCGTTGGCGTCTGCGGGTTTGCCGGTCGTAGTCGTCAATCCGGCCCAGGTCCGTGCCTTCGCCAAGGCGCTTGGGCAACGCGCCGAGACCGACCCGATCGACGCGGCCGTGATCGCGCACTTCGCCGAAGCGACCAAGCCCGAAGTTCGTCGTTTGCCGGACAAGGCGACGCAAATGTTGGCCGATCTCATCGCCCGCCGGCGGCAGATCGTGGAGATGATCGTTGCCGAGCGCCAGCGCGAGACGCGCATGACACAGCGGCATCTCAAGGCCAGCATGGCTCGGCTGATCAAGATCTTGGAGAAGGAGCTGTCGAGCCTTGACGGCGATATCGACGATGCGGTGCGTGGCTCCCCGGCTTGGCGCGAGAAGGAGGATCTGCTCGCCAGCGTGCCTGGCGTCGGACCCGTCATCGCGCGCACGCTGATCGCCGAGTTGCCCGAGCTCGGACAGCTTACTCGCAGACAGATCGCCGCTCTGGCGGGTCTTGCTCCGTTCACACGCCAATCCGGCCTGTGGCGTGGCAAGAGCTTTATCGGCGGCGGCCGAACCGCGGTGCGCACGGCTCTGTTCATGGGCGCGTTCGTCGCGATGCGGTTCAATCCCGTCCTCAAGGCCTTCTTCGACCGTCTTATCGCTGCCGGAAAGCCCAAGATGGTCGCGCTCATCGCCGTTGCTCGAAAACTCCTCACCATCCTCAACGCCATGGTTCGGGATAACAGACAATGGCAGAACGCTTGACATCCAAGACAGTCGCTCTCCCCTTGTGGGAGGGCACAGTAACTGCCTCCTGCGCGCGGGACGTCAATCTTGACCCGTCGCAGTCCAAATGTGATGAATCATAACAATCTCAATTCAGCGGGCGGGAAACGATGGCGCAGGGGCGCAAGCTGCCGAAATCCCTGAAAGTGCAGCGGCGTGGCGCGGTCGCGATCCTCACGCTGGCGCGACCCGAGAAGCGCAATGCGCTCAACGACGCGACCGTGCTGGGCTTGGAGCAATTCTTCGCGACGCTGCCTGCGGGCGTGAAGGCCGTGGTGCTCAACGCCGAAGGCAAGCATTTCTCCGCCGGCCTCGATCTTTCCGAACTGAAAGTGCTGAGTACCGAAGAGGGCATTGCGCACTCGCGCATGTGGCACGGCATCTTCGACAAGATCGAATTCGGCCGCGTGCCGGTGGTCACCGTGATGCACGGCGCGGTGGTCGGCGGAGGGCTTGAGCTTGCGGCCGCGACGCACGTCCGCATCGCGGAGCGCTCGGCTTACTACGCGCTGCCCGAAGGCTCGCGCGGCATCTTTGTCGGTGGTGGCGGCTCGGTACGGTTGCCGCGCATCATCGGCACCTCGCGCATGATGGACCTGATGCTCACCGGCCGCACCTACGGCGCCGAGGAAGGGCAGGCGTTCGGTATTTCGCATTACCTGGTCGGCGAGGGCGAGGGACTCGCCACGGGCATCGAGATCGCCAAGCGCATCGCGAGCAATTCCCCGACCACGAATTTCGCTATCCTCAACGTGTTGCCGCGCATCGCCGAGCAGGATCGCGCCAGCGGCTACGTGATGGAGTCGCTCACCGCGGCCATCGCGCAGGGCAACGCGGAAGCCAAGAAGCGCATCAAGGATTTCCTCGAGAAACGCGCCGCGAAGGTGGAAAGAAAGTAGCTATGCACTCGGCTGTCATCCCGGGCGAGCGCAGCGAGACCCGGGATTTATCCTTCACCTGCGCTGGCCGAGAGATGTATCCCGGCTCGCGCGGCCTTTGGCCGCTTGGCCGGGACGACAGTTGAGCGTATGGCGAGCCCGCAGACAGCCCGCAAGGAAACGCGCCGCGTGCGGCCCGTGCGGCTGTGCGCGTCGGAGGTGATTGTCGATCGCCGCCCCGGCGGCACGATCTTTCTCAAGTCGCCGCTCGCGCTGCCGCCCTATCCCGACAAACTGACCCATCGGTTCGTGCATTGGGCGAATGCCGCGCCGGACCGCGTGTTCATGGCCGACCGTGCGTCTGATGGGGCGTGGCGCACCATCACTTACGCGCAGACGCTTGAGAAAATCCGCCGCATCGGCGCCGCGCTGCTCACACGCAATCTCTCCGAAGAGCGCCCGATCGTCATCCTGTCGGGCAACGACCTCGAACACGCGCTGCTCGCCCTCGCGGCGAATTACGTCGGCATTCCCTATGCGCCAGTTTCGCCGGCCTATTCGTTGATCTCCTCCGACTTCGGCAAGCTCACGCACATCATCAAGCTGCTCACACCCGGTCTCGTCTACGCAAGCAACGCGCAATATCAGCGCGCCGTCGGGTCATCCGTGCCGCTCTGGACGGAGATTGTCGTCGGCTCGCTCGGCAAGCTCTCCGCCGCGCCAGAGGATGCCGACGCCGCGCATGGGGACGTCACGCCCGACACGATCGCGAAATTCCTGTTCACCTCCGGCTCCACCGGCATGCCGAAAGGCGTGATCAACACGCAGCGCATGTGGTGCGCCAATCAGGCGATGATCGCGAGCGCGCTGCAGTTCTTCATCGACGAGCCGCCCGTGATCGTCGACTGGGCGCCGTGGCATCATACGGCAGGCGGCAACCACGATGTCGGGCTGGTGATCCACAACGGCGGCACGCTCTACATCGATAACGGCAAGCCGCTGCCCGGCGCCATCGAGGAGACGGTCAAAAACCTGCGCGAGATCGCGCCGACCTGGTACTTCACGGTGCCGAAGGGCTACGAGGCGCTGCTGCCGTTCTTCCGCGCCGATGCGGCCTTGCGCGAAAACTTCTTCTCCCGCCTGAAGGTGTTGTGGTTCGCGGGCGCGGGGCTCGCGCAGCACGTTTTCGACGAGTGGAAGGAGATGGCCTACCGCACGTGCGGCGAGGAAATTCTGTTTCTCACCGGTCTCGGCTCGACCGAGACGGCGCCCTATGCGTTCGGCCGCATGTGGGACACGGAGAATTCCGCCAATATCGGCCTGCCGCCGCCCGCCCTCGACGTGAAGCTCGTGCCGCTCGCCGAGGGAAAATACGAGGCGCGGCTGAAAGGTCCGAGCATCACGCCGGGGTATTGGCGCGAGCCTACGCTCACGGCGCAAGCGTTCGACGACGAAGGCTTTTACAAACTCGGCGACTCGCTGCGCTTCGACGATCCGGCGCGGCCCGAAAAGGGCCTGCTGTTCGAGGGCCGCATCGCCGAGGATTTCAAGCTCGCGACCGGCACCTGGGTGCATGTCGGGCCGCTGCGCGCGACCGTGATGGAGCAGCTCGCGCCGCTCGCGCGCGACGCGGTCATCGCCGGCCCCGACCGGCCCGAGATCGGC
>JAXDOA010000439.1:0-3494 GCA_034669125.1 Hyphomicrobiales bacterium | reverse complement strand
CTTGCCAAAAAAAAGAAATCTGGCGAAGCCGGGAAACGCTTCCATCGGACCCGCATGGTGCCGAAACGGGTGGATGAACTGCTCGACGGCGGCTCGCTCTACTGGGTGATCCGCGGCGAGATCCTCTGCCGCGAGCGCATCTTGGGCATCGAGCCGTTTACCGACAAAGACGGCATCGGCCGCTGCCGCATCGTCCTCGACGGCAAGGCCAAGCTGGTACAGCCGCGGCCGTTCCGTGCCTTTCAGGGCTGGCGCTATCTTGCCGTCAAGGACGCGCCCCCGGACCTCGACCGCGCGGCTCCCGGCGCGCGCAACATGCCCGAGCAGATGCGGCGCGAACTGCGCGAACTTGGCCTATTGTAGCGCTTGGCGGTTAAGCTCTAGATTCAAGCCAGACGGCCAACGGCCTGAACAACAACGAGATCGGGGAGGCAGACATGCTGCGCAGGGACGTGCTGAAGGGAATGGCGGCGGCGACCGCCGTCACGGCGGTCGGAGCGCGTGACGCAGCCGCGCAGGATGTCATCAAGATCGGCGCCTGCCTGTCGCTCACCGGCGGCTTCCAGACCGTCGGGCGTCAGGCGCTGGCCGGCGCGAAGCTTTACATGACGGTCAATGGCGACAAGGTCGCCGGCAAGAAGATCGAGTTGATCGTGCGCGAGGACTCCGGCGTGCCGGACGTCGCGCGCCGCGTCGTGCAGGAAATGATCGTCAACGAGAAGGTCAATATCGTACTGGGCGGCATCACGCCGACCGCGCTCGCGATCGGCCAGCTCGTCACGCAGGCGAAGATCCCGACCGTGGTGATCATCTCGGGGGCGTCGGTCACCATCGACCGCTCGCCCTTCATGACGCGCACCAGCTTCACGCTCGGCCAATCCTCGATGATCATGGGCGAATGGGCGGCCAAGAACGGCAGCAAGAAGGTCGTCTCGCTGGTCAACGACTGGGCGCCGGGCGCGGAATCCGAAACCGCCTTCGCCAATGCATTCACGGCCGGCGGCGGACAGGTGATCGAGAAGCTCAAGGTCCCGCTGGCGAACCCCGACTTCGCGCCGTTCCTGCAGCGTATCCGCGACCTGCAGCCGGACACGGCCTTCATTTATTTCCCCGGCCAGCAGGGCGGCACGTTCGCGCGCCAGTTCGTCGAGCGCGGGCTCGACAAGGCCAACATCAAGATCATCGGCCCGGGCGACCTCACCGACGACGACGAGCTTCCCGGCCAGGGCGACGTGATGCTCGGCGTCATTACGGCGCACAACTATTCGGCCGCGCACCCCTCGGCGGCGAACAAGAAGTACGTCGAGGATTTCAAGAAGGCGAACAACTTCCGGCCCAACTTCATATCCACCGGCGGCTGGGACGGCATGCACCTGATCTACGAGGCGCTGAAGAAGACCAATGGCGACACCGACGGCGAAAAGCTGATCGCCGCCATGAAGGGCATGGCTTGGGAAAGCCCGCGCGGGCCTATCTCGATCGATCCCGAGACGCGCGACATCGTGCAGAACATCTACATGCGCAAGGTCGAGAAGGTGGACGGCGAGCTATTCAACGTGGAGTTCGCCACCTTCGAGGCAGTCAAGGACCCGATGAAGAAGAAGGCAACGTAAGTGATCATTGAACGACAGGAAGACGTCACGCCGGCGGTGTTGAAGGAACTGGAGCGTGCGCCCGATGCGCGCTTTAAGGAAATCATGGGCGCCTTCATCCGGCATATCCACGACTTCGTGCGCGAGTCGAAACTGACCGAGGAGGAATTCCGTACCGCGATGAACTACGTCGTGGCGCTCGGCAAGGCGAGCAACGAGTCGCACAACGAGGCTGTGCTGATTTCTGGTTCGCTCGGCATTTCGTCGCTCGTCTGCCTGCTCAACAACTCCGACGGGCAGACCGACACCGACGCCAGCTTGCTTGGCCCGTTCTGGCGCGAGCAGTCGCCGGTCACGCCGAATGGTGGCTCCATCGTCCGTTCGCCGACGCCGGGTCCGGCGTTGTTCGTGAAGGCTTGGTTCCGCGACCGCGCCGGCAAGCCGATCAAAGGCGCCGAGGTCGACATCTGGCAGTCCTCAACCGAGGGATTCTACGAAAATCAGGACCCGGGACAGGCGAACATGAACCTGCGCGGCAAGTTCTTCACCGACGAGAACGGCCACATCGCGTTCCAGAGCATCAAGCCGGCCGGCTATCCGATCCCGGTCAGCGGCCCGACGGGCGAGCTATTGCGCGCCCAGGGCCGCCACAACATGCGCCCCGCGCATCTTCACTTTTTGGCTTCAAAAGACGGGTTCAAGACTCTGATCTCTCAAATCTATGTCGCGGACGACAAGAACATCGACAGCGATGTGCAATTCGGCGTCACGCGCCACCTGATCGGCAATTTCGTGAAGCACGACGGTCCGGCGCCTTCCGCGATCGTGACCGGCACCTGGTATTCGCTCGACCATAACTTCGTAATGGACGCGGGGCCGTCGAAACTTCCGCGTGCGCCGATCACCGGTAAGGCGCAGGGTGAACGTCCGACGCTGCCGGTTCTGCAGCGGGTGGGGTAGCTATCCCCCACGACCGCGGTTAACCAGGAAAGTTAAGTCCGCGTGCAATTCGTCTTGACCTTGACACAAATCGATTCGGATTATGGGGGTGTCGAGGGGTTGAGTAATGTTGCTCCAGGCAACAAGTGGTGTGCCGCGTACCGCGCATGTGATCGTGCTCGGAAACGAAAAGGGCGGCTCGGGCAAATCAACGACGGCGATGCACATCGCGGTCTCGCTGCTCAAGGCCGGGCAGCGCGTGGCGACCATCGATCTCGACAGCCGCCAGCAGACCTTCACCCACTACGTCGAGAACCGCCGCGATTGCGCCAGGCGCACCCGGATCGCGCTCGAAGTCCCCGACCATTACGCCATTGCGCGCTCGGACGGCGTGCGCGTCGATGAGAACGAGGCTGCCGAGTTCGCGGGCTTCGCGGCCGCGATCAACGAGGTCGAGCACAGCCACGATTTCGTGGTGATCGATACGCCCGGCAACGACACCTATCTGATGCGGCTTGCGCATTCGATGGCCGACACGCTGGTGACGCCGCTCAACGACAGCTTCCTCGACTTCGACGTGCTCGGCCAGGTCGACGCGGCGACTTTCGAGGTCACGGGTGTCAGCCATTACGCCCAGATGGTGCGCTATGCGCGGCGCCAGCGGCGTATTGTCGACGGCGGGTTGACCGACTGGATCGTGGTGCGAAACCGCCTCGCGCTGCTCAATTCGCGCAACAAGAAGCTGGTCGGCGAATGCCTTGACCGGCTCGGTCTGCGCCTCGGCTTCCGCGCGACCGAAGGGTTCTCCGAGCGTGTCGTCTTCCGCGAGTTCTTTCCCCACGGGCTGACCGCGCTCGACAATCTCGACGAGGCGACACTTGGGGTGCGACCGAGCCTGTCGCATCTGACCGCGCGGCAGGAGGTGCGTGGCCTGATCGACGCCCTGAAGCTACCGATCGACGA
>JAXDOA010000438.1:0-3206 GCA_034669125.1 Hyphomicrobiales bacterium | reverse complement strand
GAGCAGTTCGGCACGCCGACCGAGATTTACGAGCGGCCGGTATCGCGGTTTGTCGCAAGCTTCATCGGCTCGTCGAACTTCTTCTCCGGCAAGGTCACCGGGCGGCACAATGGCGGCTTCACGGTGGAAAGCCGCGACGGCGTCCGGCTCGGCCTCAATGGCGTTCCGCCGATCGACCCGGACGTGACCGTCGCGCTACGACCGGAAGGCATCCAGCTTTCCTCGACAAACGGTGAAGTGCCGGCGAATGCCATGAGGACGACGGTTGAGCAGATCGTCTATCGCGGGCTGCACACGCATTACCTCTTGCGGCGGCCGGACAACGAGCCGCTTATCGTGATCCGGCAGAACGACAAGGGCGCGGATGCCGTCGCTGGGCTCGAGCCGGGCGCGAGCGTGCTCGCAACTTGGGCGGCTGAACGCAATCTCATTGTGCGTGACGATGCATGAAATCGAGTGAGGCCGGGTGGTATCGTCAGCAGACCGAGGCGATCGGTACGATCACGCCTTCCGGAAATATCGTGGTCGAGCGCGTGACCACCGCGATCCTGGCCGACTTTCCGGAAGTGTCGGGCCATTTCTCGCGCATTCCGGTGTTTGGATCGAGCAGTGCGTACGCGAACACCTACGACTGGGACAGCATGATGACCGCCGCGCGGCTGCTCTCGCACGCGCATCTCGACGTCATCTGCTGGAACGGCAGCAAAGGCGTGAGTCTCGGCTTCGACGCGGAAGCTGAGCTGTGCGAGCGGATCACCGGCGAGACTGGCATCAAGGCAACCACCTCCGTGCGCGCGCTCGATGCCGTGCTCCGCGGAAGCGGCGTGAAGTCCATAGGCCTCGTCTCACCGCACGACGACGCCTATCAGGCGCTGGTCGTCGCAGAATTCGACAAGCGCGGCTACCGCTGCATCGCCGAAGGGCACTCCGGCTTCTCCGACAATTTCTCCTACTCCACTGTGCCGGACGCCGACATCGTCGCGATGATCCGCAAGGTCGCTGCCGCCAAGCCCGACGCGATTGTGACGTTCTGCACGAATTTTCCGGCCGCGCATCTTGTTGCCCCGCTGGAGCAGGAGACCGGCATTCCAATCTACGACACGACGTCGATTGGCGTATGGGATGCGTTGCGCGTTGCGGGGGTTGAGACCGCACGCGGCGCGCGCTGGGGGAGCCTTTTTACCGGGCCATGAAAACGCTTATCCGTAACGCGCAGGTCCTCACGCTCGACGCCGAGGACCGCGAATACCCGAGTGCCGACATCCTCATCGATGGCGACAAGATCGCGGCGATCGGACCGAACTTGCAGGCCGACGGCGCAACGGTGATCGAGGCTTCCGGCAAGCTCGCGATGCCCGGCCTGATCAACGGCCATTTTCATTCGCAGGCCAGCATGCTTGCGGGCGCGCTCGCGAACCGTCCGCTCGAACTGTTCATGCTGTTCGAGGTCCCGCCGGATGGCACGTCGAAGGCCGATCCGCGCCTGACGTATCTCACAACCATGCTCGGCGCGATGGAGATGCTGAAAAGCGGCGTTACGGCGGTGCATGACGATGCATTCCACAATCCATACCCGACGCCAGAGTCGTGCTCGGCGCTGATGCAGGCGTATGCGGACAGCGGCCTGCGCGCGACAGTCTCGATCAATCATCAAAACCTCGTCGAGTACGCGAAGCTGCCGTTTCTCGGCGAACTGCTTCCGGCCGAGACCCGCGCCGCGATGGATCGCGCACCACGCGCGAGTACGCAGGAGATGGCCGAGCTTTACCGCTGGTTCTTTTCGACCTGGCACGGCGCCGAAAACGGACGCTTGTGCATCGCGGTGTCGAACTCGGCGCCGCAGCGGGTGAGCGAGGATTATTTCGCGTTCCTCTCTGCCTTCTCGCGCGCGAATGATCTCCCGTTCAACATCCACATGCTGGAGACCAAGACGCAGCGCGTGCTCGGGCAGGAGCGTTGGGGCAAGTCGTTAGTCCGCCATGTGCACGATCTCGGCTTCCTCGACGAACGCGTGATGGTGATCCACGCGATCTGGGTCGACGACGACGACATTGCGCTCCTGGCGGACGCCGGCTGCGTCGTCGCGCACAATCCGATATGCAATCTGAAGCTCGGCAGCGGCATCATGCCGTTCCGCAAACTGCGCGATGCCGGCATACCAATCGCGCTCGGTTCGGACGAACGGGCAGCCGACGACTCGACCGATATGTGGGCGGTCGCAAAGATGGCAAGTCTGATTCATCGCGTGACCGACCCGGAGTATCTGCATTGGCCAGAGCCGCGCGAAATTCTTCAATGCGTGACGCGCGGGGGCGCGCGCGGCATGCGCGAGCCAGCGATCGGCTGCCTTGCGGTCGGGAAGCAGGCGGACCTGATCCTCGTTGACCTCAATCACCTGGCATTGACGCCGCTGAACGACGTGCGTAACCAGCTTGTCTATTGCGCGAACGGGAATGCCGTGACGATGACAATGGTGGGGGGGCGCGTGGTGGCAGAACACGGCAAGCTGCTGACCGTCGATGAGGCGGCGATCAAGAGTGAAATCCGGGAACGCATGCCGAGCCTGCGGCGCGACTTTGCCGCCACCGCGGCCGCGGCGGAAAAACTCGAACCCCACTACCGCACAATGTATCAGCGTGCCGTGAAATCCGATGTCGGCTTCAGTCGATGGGCCGACGGATGGGTTAGCCAAAGGTCGGGCGGCGGCGCTTAGCCCGGGCGGAACCACCGGTTGATCTTGCGGAGCCAATTCGCAAGCGTGCGCAGGCGCAGAGCGACGCGATACGACCTCGAAGCCAATTCGATCTCGGCTTTGGCGAGCCGACTCGCGCGGTCTTGCAACTCGCCCTCCGCCTGTACCGCTTCGATCTCGGCTTGGGCGAGTCGGCTCGCGCATTCTTGCAATTCGCCCTCCGCCAGTACCGCGCGGCTGGCGTTGTATTCGAGCATCTTGCGCAAACGAAACACCAGGTTGACTGTATCGACCGGCCGACTGCGTGCGGCGATCTCCACAAGAACCCGAATGTTCTGGTCGGGGGCGAAAGCCGTGGCACAATGAGCTTCCAGCCAACGGCGCTTTTCGGCGCGGCAGGCCGGATCGCATGCCGCGAGGATTGCGGACTCGATAGCCTGTGCGCTCGCAACGCTTTTGCGCGCGCTTCCATCGACCGCCTCGCCGCCGAACACGAGCGGAACTGCACGGAGGT
>JAXDOA010000437.1:0-6531 GCA_034669125.1 Hyphomicrobiales bacterium | reverse complement strand
GTTTCATCCTGCCCGGGATCGCGATCTCGTTGCCGAGCGGGTTTCTCGGCCGGCGCTTCGGCGACAAATCCGTCGTGACGTTCGGAATGGCGCTGATGGTCATCGGCGGCGTCGTCGCGTGCTTGGCGCAGTCCTACTACACGGTCCTGTTCGGCCATGTTCTGGCCGGTGTCGGCGGCGCGATCCTGATTGTCCTGATGTCGAAAATGCTGACCGACTGGTTCGCCGACAAGGAACTCTTCCTCGGCAATGCGATCTTCATCGTCGGCTGGCCAGTCGGGATTGCGGCCGGTCAGGCGACACAGAGCTGGCTCGCGGAAGTTCAATCCTGGCAATTCGTATTTGGTTCAAGTGCGACGCTCGTTGCGCTGGCGCTGCTTCTGATGGCCGCGTTCTACCACAGTCCCTCCGATCATCGGGCCTCGGTCGCCGAAGAACCACACACGCTGACCTGGTCGGACATCAAGATCGCGTGCCTAGCGGGCATCATCTGGATGTTCCTGAACGGCGCCTATCTGGTGATGCTCAGCTTCGGGCCGGCGCACCTGATCGAGCGCGGCGCGTCGATTGCGGGCGCGAGCGCTGTCGTTAGCCTGATGTCTTGGATTTTCATCTTCGCGCTTCCAATCGGCGGATATTTGGCGACGTACTATCGGGCACCCAACATCGTCATGGTGGGCGGGCTGATCGCCAGCATCGTGCTCGGCTCCCTCATTCCGTTCGCGCCGTATCCACTTCTGTTCTTCACGCTGTTCGGCATCGCACTCGCGATCGCCGCGCCGGTCGTCGGCTCGCTCGCGGCCGAAGTGCTGAATCCGCGCGCGCGGGGCCCGGGATTCGGCGTTTATTTTCTCTGGTATTTCGGCGGCATGCCGGTGCTGATCGCCTTTGCCGGGTTGCTACGCGACTGGACCGGGTCCGTCACGGCCTCGCTTTTGTTCGCAAACGGCATGCTGCTTTGCGGACTGGTGCTCGCGGGATTCTTCCGATCGGTGCAGGGGCGCAGGCCCGCCGCCTTATGATCCGGCGTTGGCGCTGCGCACGGCGGGCGCCTCGAACCCGATCCGCCCGAACGCCGGCAGCTTCACCGCCGGGTGGCGCAGGTCTAGCCCCGCGACGAGGCCGAGCACGTTCACCTCGATCCCCTCGACCCAACCGAGCTTGACGCCGAGCACGCCCCACAGGCTCGCCTCGACGCCGGTGCCGCTGTCGCTCAGGCCCACGTAAGGGTACGGGCGATAGTCGCGCCCGATCGCATTCGGCGGCATGGTGACGCCAAGCTCCGGCACGGCGCGCAGCACGGTCGCGACGAACGTGTTGCTGTTCGGTCCCGGCCAGATGCGATAGTCGCCGGAGTTGGCGAACGCGTAGCCCTTCACCGTCTCCTCGATGCGCGGGATGAGCGCGGCGGCTTGCGTGCCGCTGATGTCGGCCAGCACCGTCGGCTGGTTGCCGTACCAGCGTCCGTCCGGCGCCCAGCCGTTGGTGCGCACCGGATTGCCCCAGCCGACCACGTCATAGCGGGTCCAGCTGCGCGCGTTCTCGCGCTTGAGCACGATCCAGCTGTGCACCGCGACCGCGCCTTTCCAGCCGCCGGTCTGGCCGGTCATCACCAGCACGCGCGCCGCCGGGTGCGCGGTGGCGGCCGGCAGCGTACCGGTGCTCGACCAGTCGGCGTCGCGCCAGGAGCGCGGCCCGTTCTCATAGGCGAACAACGCCGCGCGCGCCGCGACCGGAGCCAAGAACAATGCGAGGATGATCAGCATGGTGAGTTTGCGGCGTGAACGGCGGGGCGGCTGGTCCATGATATCAATCAGTATAAATGGTTTCCGCCTGGACTATGGCAAGAGACGGCGTGAGGTCTTTGGAAAACATGACAAATGGGTAATCCGGTTCTGGTCGAGGTGGTGCGTGGGACGCTGACCGAAAGCCGCCATCGCGGCGCGGTTGCGGTGGTCGACGCGGACGGCGCAACCGTGCTGTCGCTCGGCGATGTGATGCGGCCGGTCTATCCGCGCTCGGCCGTCAAGCCGTTGCAGGCGCTGCCGCTGATCGAGAGCGGCGCCGCGGATCGCTATCGCCTGGGCGACGAGGAACTGGCGCTGGCCTGCGCCAGCCATGGCGGCGAGCCGGCGCACGTCGAGGTGGCGGCGCGCATGCTGGCGCGCGCCGGCCTCGATCTCGGCGCGCTCGAATGCGGCACGCATTGGCCGAGCCACCAGCCCTCGAGCCAGGCGTTGGCGCGGTCCGGTGGCGCGCCCTCGGCGCTGCATAACAACTGCTCGGGCAAACACGCGGGTTTCGTATGTGTCGCGTGTGCGGCCGGCATGGATCATCGCGGCTATGTTGCGGCGGAGCACGTCGTGCAGCGCGAGGTGCGCGCAGCGGTCGAGGATCTCTCCGGCGTGGGCCTCGGCGCGGATGTCTGCGGCATCGACGGCTGCTCGATCCCGACTTGGGGCGTGCCGTTGACCGCGCTGGCCCAGGCCTTCGCGAAGTTTGCAACGGGGAGGGGCCTGGCGCCAGAGCGTGCGAAAGCGGCGGCTCGCTTGCGCGCTGCCTGCGCGGCGCAGCCTTACTACGTGGCCGGCACCGGGCGCTTCTGTACCGAGATCATGAAACGTTTCGGCGCGCGCGTGCTGGTCAAGACCGGTGCCGAAGGCGTGTTTTGCGGCGCGCTACCCGAGCAGGGCATCGGCATCGCGCTCAAATGCGACGATGGCGCAACACGCGCCGCCGAAGTCGCGATGGCGGCGATGATCGCGCGCTTTTGCCGCTGACGGAGGATGAACGCGGCGCGCTCGAACGGTTCGTGCGGCCGACGTTGCGAAACTGGAACGGGATTGAGGTGGGTGGGCTGAGGCCGAGCAGCGAACTGCTTCAGGGCCAGCGCGGTTGATGCGTGCCGAGCGGCGCGGACGGCCGCGCCCAGCGCGGCGGCGTTTCCGACATCGTGGCGGCATGGCGCACGGTGGTGAGACGGCCGAAGCCTGAATCGTTTTCGTCGAGCCGATCTTGCACGGCCTCGGAACCGGGATCGGCACACGCCAGACCGTCGATGCGCCCGAGATTTCGGATCCAGTGACCGGTCTGCGCGAGCGACACGCGCACGTGCCAGCTTCCGCCTTGCGTCGCGCGCCGCGCGAGCGCCGTCATGGCGCCGAACGCCATCAGGTAGCCGGCCGCGTGGTCGAGTGCCTGGCAGGGCAGCGGCTTCGGGTGCTTCGCGCCGGCGGCCAGCGCTTCGGCATCGTTGATGCCGTTGGCGTTCTGCACCAGCGAGTCGAAGCCGCGCCGGTTCGCCCACGGGCCTTCGTGGCCGTAGGCGCAGAGCGACACATAGACGATGCCGGGGCGCAATCGCGCGGCCTCGTCCGGGCCAAAACCGCTCCCTTTCACCGCACCCGGCCGATAGCCCTGCACGAAAATGTCGGCATCGCGCACGAGGCTCGCGAGTGTGTCGCGCCCGGTCGCGTCGCGCAGATCGATGAAGGTCGAGAGCTTGCCGCGGCCGCTGTCCATCACCAGCGGCATCATCTGCGGCAGATGCTCGGCGGTGACCAGCAGCACATCGGCGCCGTGTACGGCGAGCGTGCGCCCGCATACCGGACCGGCGATCACGCGGGTGAGGTCGAGGACGCGCACGCCGGCAAGCGGCCGGCCGCCGGGCGGCAGCGGCACCGGCTGCGCCTCGCCGATTTTCTCGATCGTCAATGTCGGCAGCCCCGCGACCGCGCGGCCCTGCGGGTGCGCGTCCCATTCGGCGAACGAGCGCGCCATCGTGACGACCAGCCCGGCTTCGGCTGCGGCCGTCTCGAACCTCTCTCCCTCCCACATGTTGAGGGCAGCCTTCACCGCTTCACGCGTGTAATCGCAGCCGAGCAGCTTCAGCACGCCGTCACGGTGATGCGGAAAATTCGTATGCAGCCGCACCCAGCGTCCATCGCCGCAGCGATAGAGCCCGGCGATCTTGTCCCACAACTCCTCGGGCGGATTGCCGTCGATGCGCATGTAGCGCTCGCTGCGAAACTCGATTCCCGCATCGCGCATATCGACCGCAACGTGTTGCTGCCGCCCCGTGCGCAACCGCCACAGTTCAGCGGCCGCCAGCGCTGACGCCGAGATAGTGGTCTGAGCGGCGGTGCCGACAGCGAAGGATGACGGCAAAGCCGGCTCGTTCCCGGTCAGCGTGACCGCTTCGAGCGCCTCGTCCCTATGGCTGGCCTGCCGCCACAGCGCTGCGAGGGTATTCATGGAGGTTGTTTCAACCATCGGCTTGTCTTTCACAAGAAATTATTATATATAAATCATGCTACAGAAAGGAGCCGCCATGCACAAGCGCCAACCGGCAAAACCGGCGATCGAGCAGGGTCCGACCGTCACCAAGGCGACGTTGCGCGCGGCCGAGCGGCTGGGTCTGTCGAACAAGACCGTTGGCAGCATCATCGGGCTGTCGGAGGCGACGATATCGCGCATGGGGACCGGTCGCTACATGCTCGCTCCAGACGAGAAGCCGTTTGAACTGTCGGTGCTTCTTGTTCGCCTCTATCGCTCGCTCGATGCGATCACCGGCGGCGACGACTCTGTCGCGCGCTCGTGGCTCCGCAACGACAATACGGCGCTCGGCGGACCCCCGCTGACGCGGATGCAAACCGTTCAGGGGCTCGTCAATGTCATCGCATACCTGGACGCCCGGCGCGCTGTCGTCTGAGTGCCGCGCGCTTTCGGGGCTTTGCTGGCGATTGGTCGAGGCGCAGCACCGCGTATCCACGCTCAAGCTGGTCGATACGCTGGCCGAACAGATCTTGCTGGAAAGTCTGATCGAGCAGAGCAAGCCGCCGGTGCCGCCCGAATGCCGGCATTTGCATTATTTGCTGACGACGCCTTTCCGCTATGGATCGCCCTATCCGCGCGGCTCGCGTTTCCGCCGCGCCGGGCTGACGCCCGGCGTCTTCTACGGTTCGGCGCGGCCCAATACGGCGATTGCCGAAACGGCGTTCCACCGGCTGCTGTTCTTCGCCGAGTCGCCCTCAACCCCTTGGCCGACGAATGCCGGGGAGTTTACCGCATTCTCCGTCAAGTACCGGACCAAGCGGGCGCTCGATCTCATGTCGCCGCCATTGTCGGCGGACAGAACCGCGTGGACGCATCTGACGGACTACGCGCCCTGTCAGGCGCTCGCCGATGCGGCACGCGAGACCGCTATTGAGGCGATCCGCTATCAGTCTGTGCGCGATCCGGCTCATGGTGCGAATGTCGCGATTCTGAGGTGCGCGGGTTTAGCGTCGGAGCAGCCGATCGAGCGGCAGACTTGGCGCATCCAGTTTGGTGCGACGGGAGCGCGCGCGATTTGCGAGTTTCCCGACGCGCGATTGGAGTTTGCGCGCGATGCCTTTGCGGCCGATCCGCGCATCGCCGGGCTGACGTGGGATCGGGCCTAGCGTACCCGGTTGCCGTTAATGGCAAGCTGCGCGTAGCGCGCCGCGCCGTCGCGCGCGAGATCGCCGGTCATCGCCTTGCGCTGGTCCATGCCGACGATTGCACCGTTCTTCACCGCCGCGATCAGATTGTCGGCGATGACCGCGGAGCCCGCACCCGGCGTCACCGACACCGCGATGCCGACGCCCGCGCCGCGTACCACGTTGCCGGTCACGCTGACGTCGCGCAGATATTGTCCCCAGCCGACCGAGATGCCGGCGACCGGCGCGTTCTCGATGATGTTGCCGGTCACTGCGGTGTCGGCTTCGACGCCGATTCCGATTCCGTTGCCGTCGTTCGGGTCGGTCCCGGGCGGGCGGCGCGTCACCAGATTGCGGATCAGATTGCCCTGCACGACGGCAAGCCGGCCACCTTGATTGAAGTTCGTCACCGCAATGCCGATCGAGGCGCCGTCCACGGTGTTGTTGGCGATCACCGCGCCCTCGAAGCCGAACTCCGCATAGATCGCGACCTCACCGAGCCCGGTGCACGTGTTGTTGGTGATCTGGATGTTGGATGCCGCGTTGCCGCGTACCGCCGAGAACCCCGCATTGCGGATGCGATTTCCCCGCACGGTCACATTGTGGGCGCGAAACACGTTGATGGCGTTGCCGTTCTGACCCGAGCCGCCGGCCTGCGCGGCGGTGTCCTCGATGCGGTTGTCGAGCACCTGCGTGCCGTCGTCTCCTGCCTGCGAGCGCCACACCTGAATGCCGTTGTTCGCCGCATTGCGGATGGTGTTGCGCGCGATCACCAGTCCGCGCGCGTCGAGCGAGAGGATCGCCGTGCCGAGCGCACCGGTGACCGTCGTCGTGGTGATCTCGCCCTCGATGCCTTCGAGCACGATGCCGTTGCGGCCCGAACCGATGACCTCGCAATCGCGGATCGCGATCCCGCGCCCGGCGGCGAGCTGAACCAGGCCGGCATTCTCCGGCAATGCCTTGCCGCTGCCGTCGAACGTGATGCCGGAGAGCAGGATATAGTCGGCGCCGCGGGCAACGATCAGCGGCGTATCGTCGATCGCGACAAGGCGCGTCGCGCCCGGGACGCCGA
>JAXDOA010000436.1:0-2596 GCA_034669125.1 Hyphomicrobiales bacterium | reverse complement strand
ATGGCGCCGGTCGATGACGTGACCGCGGCGATCAACTGGATTTTCGCCACCCCGGCGAAAACGCCCGAGAAAGCTTCAACAAAGGCCGGCACCCCACAGAAATCGCAAGAGAAACCGGCAAAGCCGGCTGCCAAGGCGAAATCGAGGACGAAGGCCAAAGCGAAGGCGAAGAAGGCGGCAAAACCAGCTTCGAAGGCGGCCAAGCCGGCCCGGAAACCGGTTGCCCGGAAAACTGCCGGCAAGACCGTCAAAAAGACCGGCAAGCGGAAGGCGGGACGACGTTAATTCTGTCAACAGAAGAGGTTGACGGAACGAGTTGGAATCCTTTAATACCCGGCATCCGTTTTGCATAAGCACGACGCCGATGCCGGCCCGGGCCGAGGGGCGGGTGTCGTCGCGGCATTTCGCGTTCTCTCCGCGGAGCGGGAGCGGAGAAAACGGCCGGCGCCGCCGGCAACAGGAGCAAACCACGTGGCTCGTATCGCTGGTGTCAATCTTCCGACCAACAAGCGTGTCGTTATTGCGTTGCAATACATCCATGGCATCGGGGCGAAGAAGGCCTCCGAGATCATGGAAAAGATCAATCTCCCGGCGGAGCGGCGCGTGTCGCAGCTCACCGACCAGGAAGTGCTGCACATCCGCGAGATGATCGATCGCGACTACGTGGTCGAGGGCGATCTGCGGCGCGAAGTCCAACTCAACATCAAGCGGCTGATGGATCTCGGCTGCTATCGGGGCCTGCGCCATCGTCGCGGGCTTCCTGTGCGCGGTCAGCGCACGCACACCAACGCCCGCACGCGCAAAGGGCCTGCGAAGGCCATCGCGGGCAAGAAGAAGTAATTCGCGTTTCAGGGACAGTCAGAGGCTCAACCGGGCTTTCCGGAGCGAGCCGCAACAGGGTCGAGCATGGGCAAGGAAGCCACACAAGGACGCGTGCGCCGCCGCGAACGCAAGAACATCGCGTCGGGCGTCGCGCATGTGAATGCGTCGTTCAACAACACGATGATCACGATCACCGACGCGCAGGGCAACACGATCGCCTGGTCGTCGTCGGGCAGCAACGGCTTCAAGGGCTCGCGCAAGTCGACGCCGTTCGCCGCGCAGGTCGCGGCGGAAGACGCCGCCAAGAAGGCGATGGAGCACGGCATGCGCACGCTCGAAGTCGAGGTCGCGGGTCCGGGCTCGGGCCGCGAGTCGGCGCTGCGCGCGTTGCAGGCATCGGGCTTCACCGTCACCTCGATCCGCGACGTGACTCCGATCCCGCACAATGGCTGTCGGCCGCGCAAGCGCCGCCGCGTCTAAGAGTTTCATCCGGCGGGTGCGTGCCCGCCGCCGTTTTTCCTTCCCGCTGAGCGGAGCGGGATGCGGGTAAATCCCGCGCCGAATGAATCGAGATGGTGATGACTGTGATCCAGAAGAATTGGCAGGAGTTGATCCGCCCCGACAAGCTGCAGGTCGCGACCGGAAACGACGCCAAGCGCGTCGCCACGGTGGTGGCCGAGCCGCTCGAGCGCGGATTTGGCGTGACGCTCGGAAACGCGCTGCGGCGCGTTCTCCTCTCTTCGCTGCAGGGCGCCGCCGTGCAGTCGGTGCACATCGACGGCGTGCTGCACGAGTTCTCGTCGATCCCCGGCGTGCGCGAGGACGTGACCGACATCGTGCTCAACATCAAGGACATCGCCATCAAGATGCAGGGCGATGGTCCCAAGCGCATGGTCGTGAAGAAGCAGGGGCCCTCCACCATCACGGCCGGCGACATCCAGGTGGTCGGCGACATCGTGATCCTCAATCCGGACCACGTGATCTGCCACCTCGACGAAGGCGCCGAGATCCGCATGGAGTTCACGGTCGCCGCCGGCAAGGGCTATGTCGCCGCCGAGCGCAACCGACCCGAGGACGCGCCGATCGGCCTGATCCCGGTCGACAGCCTGTTCTCACCGTGCCGCCGCGTGTCCTACCGGGTGGAGAACACCCGCGAGGGCCAGATCCTCGACTACGACAAGCTGACCATGCAGATCGAGACCAACGGCGCGCTGTCGCCCGAGGACGCGCTCGCCTACGCGGCGCGCATCCTGCAGGATCAGCTCAACGTGTTCGTGAACTTCGAGGAGCCGCGCAAGGAAGTCGTCTCGGAAGTCATTCCGGACCTCGCCTTCAACCCGGCCTTCCTCAAGAAGGTGGACGAGCTGGAGCTTTCGGTGCGCTCGGCCAACTGCCTGAAGAACGACAACATCGTCTACATCGGCGACCTCGTGCAGAAGACCGAGGCCGAAATGCTGCGCACGCCGAATTTCGGCCGCAAGTCCTTGAACGAGATCAAGGAGGTGCTGGCGCAGATGGGCCTGCATCTGGGCATGGAAGTGCCGGGCTGGCCGCCGGAAAACATCGAAGAGCTGGCCAAGCGCTTCGAGGATCATTACTGAGACACGCCTCCGGCCGCGCGCGGCCAGGCTGCGTTTGAGGGTTCAAGGAGCACGCGATGCGTCACGGCAATGCCCACCGCAAGTTCAACCGGCGCTCCAACCAGCGCACCGCGTTGTTCCAGCATCTCGCCTCCGCGCTGATCAAGCACGAGCAGATCATCACCACGCTGCCG
>JAXDOA010000435.1:0-6814 GCA_034669125.1 Hyphomicrobiales bacterium | reverse complement strand
CGATCCATGCGGAGAACCGCGACGGGGAGGCGGCGCCGTCGGTCATGCCTGCTCCGTTGTGCGGGCCAAGGGGATCGGCCTAGATTGCGTCGCCGTTGGGGATGAGAGACCGGGCGGGCGGCTGGCGTCTAGCTGGCGTCAAGCTGGCGTCAAGCGCAAAACCATTACCGAAAGGTCATGCATGGGCGTGGCAGTGCCCGAACTATCGATTGTGCTGCCGGCCCATAACGAGGCCGGCAATATCGCGCCGATCGCGGCCGCGATCGCGCAGGCGATGGCGCTGCTCGGCAGTTACGAGATCATCTTCGTCGATGACGGCTCGAGCGACGGGACGCTGGCGGCGATCCGCGCGGCCGCGCGCGATCCCGGCATCCGCTATCTCTCGTTCACGCGCAATTTCGGCCATCAGGCGGCGCTGCGCGCAGGTCTGCACCATGCGCGCGGCCGCGCCGTGATCCTGATGGATGCGGACTTCGAGCACCCGCCCGAACTGATCCCGAAGCTGGTCGCGGCGTGGCGCGGCGGCGCGAAGATCGCGGCGACGCGGCGCGACGACGATGGCGTGGCTGCGGCCAAGCGGCTCTCCTCGCGGCTCTATTATCGCGTGCTCGATGCCATCGGCGACGTGCGCATCGAGCCCGGCAGCGCGGACTACATGCTGCTCGACCGCGCGGTGGTCGACGTCGTCAACCGCATCGAGGACCACGACATCTTCCTGCGCGGGCTGGTGCGCTGGCTCGGCTTCCCGCTGGTGACGATTCCCTACACGCGCGGCGAACGCCAGCACGGCGAAAGCTCGTTCTCGGCAGCCCGCATGGTGGAACTCGCGCTCACCGGCATTGCGGCGCACAGCGTGCGGCCGTTGCGCTTCGCGATCTGGCTCGCGCTCGGTTTCGCGGCGCTGGGATTCCTGTTCGTGATCTATGCGGTGATCAGCTTCCTGTTCGTGCAGCACACGGTCGCCGGCTGGTCGTCGATCGTCGCCGTGATCGCGATCCTCGGCGCCGCGCAGTTGCTCGTGCTCGGCATCGTCGGCGAATATGTCGGGCGCATCCTGCGCGAAACGCGCAAGCGCCCGAGCTACATCGTTGCGGAGACCGAAAACGAACGGCCGGGCGCGCCGGCAAAGCCCGCCGGGTGAGGAGGTTCGGCCATCATGCGCAAGGCAAAATCACGCGCTCCTGCTGATCGCGCGAGCGTTCGGCCATCACGCACGGAAGCCGAGGATGCTGTCCGTACGCTCATCCGCTGGGCCGGGGACAATCCGAGCCGCCCGGGCATGCGCGGCACGCCGGCGCGTGTCGCGCGCGCCTATGAGGAATGGTTCTCCGGCTATGCGGAGGACCCGCGCGAGTATCTCAACCGGACGTTCGAGGAGATCGCCGGCTATGACGAGGTCGTCGTGCTGCGCGACATTCCCTTTGAGTCGCATTGCGAGCATCACATGGCGCCGATCATCGGCCGGGTCCATATCGGCTATCTTCCGCGCAACCGGGTCGTCGGAATTTCCAAGCTCGCGCGGCTTGTCGATGTCTATGCGAAGCGCTTTCAAATCCAGGAGAAGATGACCGCCGAGATCGCCGGCTGCCTCACCAGCGTTCTCAAGCCTTTCGGCGTGGCGGTCGTTGTCGAGGGGGCGCACCAGTGCATGACCACGCGCGGGGTGCACAAAGCCGGTGTCACGATGGTGACCAGCCAGATGCTCGGCGTGTTTCGCAAGAGACTGGAAACGCGTCAGGAATTTCTGTCCGCGATCAATCTGCGCGGCGCGATGCCGCTTTGATTTGGATGCCGCACCTGCGGACTGATGCGCTCTGCTACATCGACACGTGCAGCCGCAGCCCCGCGCGCTTTTGCAGATAGCCGATCACGCTGAACAGGTTCTTGGCCTGCGGATTGCCGCGCGGACCGAACATGCGGATCAGGCTTTTGGGCGGTGCGCCGGTCGCCGCTCCCAGCTTCTCGAAACCCACGGTCGCCTTGATGTAGTCGCGCAGGATCGTCTTGCCGGTATCCACGTCACCACTCAGCATCGCATCGACGCCCTCGCGCAGCAGCGCTTCGGCGAATTTCTTGTCCGCCTTGACTTGGCTCTGCACAAGCTCCTTGAAGCTCTTCGTTCGTGCCATCTTTTCGCTCCTGCAACGCCGCGCGCGACTTGCTAAGAGTCCTATTTCGCTACCCGCCCTCGCGTTTCCTTCACAGCATCAGAAATCACCGCGCTACAAGAACCTAGGTTCTCTGGCGGCCGACGTGATCTTTGACCATAGTTTATGCGCCAGCGCGTCTCTTGCGAGTAGGACCAATAAATACAAACGCTGTCCCTGATCTCCCGTTATCAGCTCCCGGTGCGGGGCCTGCGGAAAGTTGAGCTCTAGGATTTTCTCGGACCAATATTGAAGGATCGCGGCTCGAAGCGCGTTCTGGTTCATGTCGACATTGACCTTGTTGCGCCAGCCGGGAGCGAACTGTCAAACTGGTCGTACGCCTCGTCTGTGTAGCGGTCTGCGTTGCGCTGCAAGTCAGATAGACTGACGTGCGCAATCACATCCACTCGTTTGAGCTTCGCTAACTGCTCGAACAGGTCGAACGACAGAGTCCCCAGATTGTGCGGATCGAGGAATGCCAAGTGTAGTCCATAGGGGTCGAGGCTTTGAACGATATTGGGCATTGCAACACTTGCGGGACCCGCAAACGTGCGAACGGGTGCGTTTGACACTTTCAATCTCTTCTCAGCAGCAATGAGAAGCTCATCATCCGCATCAGAGATATTGACCGACGTAAAACCGCCCGGCGACTGGAGCGCCCTCTTGAAGGCGGCGACCGGACTGCCATCAATGAACTGCTTGGTGCCGCGGATTACAGATCGGCCGGGACCGCTGAAGACATCTATGAAGGCTGTCCCCGGTCCATAAAAACTTTTGCGCGCGCCACCTGACGCGTAAACGTAGTCGGTAAGGACCTTGAGCTTGCTGACGGCCCATCGGCCAACCTTCTCGACAACAAGTCCGTCATCACCCTGCGTATACCGCTCTGGGTCCCTTTGAACCATCTTCAGCGCCCCTCCATGGCGAGGCCGTCTCCAAAATCGATTGTGACTTGTCGCTCGGAAACTCTCGCCACAAAGCACCATCCAACATGCCTCCACCCTTGCCGTTCTCAGGTGGATCGATCCTCATGGCTTGCTGTTCGGTCAGCCCGCCCTCAGCAACCAGCGGGTTGTTTTTGTATGTGCCCCACTGCTTCAGGAAGGGTGCGACTCCGAGGCGGCGACATTCTGCAATGGCATCACGCGCCCACCGCGGATCAGTCGACCGGATGAGGTCTGAGCGCACGCCACTTTCGCCGCCGATGATGACCCAATCGGGTACACAGCCTTCGATGCTCAACTGCCCGAGCGGCCCAAGTGCTGGCTCGTAGCTTACAAAATGGATAAAAGCGGGCACCTTGAGAAGGTGCGAAGCACGCTGCTGGTAAGCATTCGTGTCCTCAGCTGTCGTACCCAGCCAGACGTTTGGATATCCTTCGCCCCAATCTGCAGGCAACATCTTGCGAATGTTTTGTGGCCGTTTAGTCAAGAGTTGCCAATCCAGCCGATCACACTCGCGAATGAGGTTGAACAAATCAGCACGCCACGTTGGGTCCGCTTTGTTATCGAACACGTCGGCTAGCGACGCGCAGAACACCCGCTGTCGCCGTCCGTGTTCAGTCTGAAACAATCGTGCTCGGGCGTTCCAAACCAGCGGATTGCGCCAGTATGCATCCGTCGTGCGGCGACGCGGATGATTGCCCCAGTCGACTTGGCCGCTGCGCTTCGCCCACTTTTCTGCGTAACAAAAATCGCACGCCGAGGGTGCTCGTCTCGCACGCCCGATCTTCGTGCAACCAACCCAAGGATTAAATGTTGAATCCGTCCACTCGATCTTTGATCGCGCACCCATCAGAGTTGAGCCTTCCTAGGTACTGCTACAGAGCGCCCGAACGGCCATTATTTCACAAATTGACTGAAAGAACAAATAACGAACAGGCAGGAGCCGCCGCCCTAGGTTCGGGATCTCGCTTGCCGCCTTCGCAATCCCGGCCGCAAGTGCAGGGTGGGCAAAGCTTGTCCCCGCGAAGGCGGGGGGCGCGCACTTACGCGCCGTGCCCGCGCGCTGCAAGCGTGAAGAAAGACGTGGGCACGCGCCGCTGCGCTCCGTCCCCGCCTTCGCGGGGACAAGCTTTGCCCACCCTACGAAAAATGCAAAGGGCGCAGCCGAGGCCGCGCCCTTCGGAACATTCTTGCGGCGGTGATTACGCCGGCGAGAACGCGTAGCCGTTGCCGTCCTTGGCGATGGTGCCGACGTTCGGCAGGCCCCAGTGATAGCCCGCGACCATGAGCTTGTCGGCGACCGCGCGGTCGAACAGCTTCTTGCGCGTTTCCACCGCGAGATCCGGCACGTGATCGAACGCCGCCTGCCAGTCCGGGTGCTTCACGAACAGCGTGTACATGTTCGTGACGTCGCCGGACACCAGAAGGCTTTTGCCGCCGGAGCTGATGAGGTGGGCCGTGTGACCCTGCGTGTGGCCGAAGGCGGGGATCGCCCGGATGCCGGGCGCAACATCGGCTTCGCCGTCGACCGCCTTGACGTTCTTCCAGGTTCCTACCGTCGACTGGACCAATTGCGCGTTGCCGCGGCGCGGCTGCGGGATCGAGTCGACCGGCTGGGTCCACCACTTCAGTTCCGCGGCCGGCACGATGATCTCGGCGTCAGGGAATACCTGCGCGGTGCCGTCCTTCTGCTTCAGGCCGAAGATGTGATCGCCGTGGAAGTGCGAGATCACGATGGTCTTCACGTCTTTCGGGGCGATTCCTGCGGCCTGCATGCTCTGCATCATGAGGCCGGCCTTCGGCCCGCCGGTCTGCCCGCCGGTGCCGGAATCGATCAGCACCACGCCGCTCGGCGATTTGACCGCCACGGTGGTGAACGGGATCGTCACGAAGGCGTCGGGCAGGCCCCCGGCCTTCAACGCGGCCTTGGTCTGCTCGACATTGGCGCCCTTGATGAAGTTTTCATCGTGCGGCTTCTCCCACACGCCGTCGTAAAGCGAGATGACCTCCAGGTCGCCCACCTTGTACGACTTGAAGCCGGGGGCGCCGGGCGTGGTTTGCGCCTGCGCGGCGCCGATGAACGCGATCGGCCGGTCGAGGCCGAATGCCGCGTAGGCACCGGCCGCGCCGACGATCAGGTCGCGGCGTGAAATCTCGAACATGGACTGTATCCTCCCATTGAATGTATTGGAAAAACCGGCGAGGCGTGTGCCACCGGCCTGAGCCTCAGTCTACGCCGGCAGCCATGGGGTAAACAACGCGCGGCCGATCAAATTCCCGTGGCGGATAAGTCGTCGGGTCGGTGCGTTCGCAGGCCCGGGTCTGACAATTGAGAACTTATGCCGCCGCCTCGGCCACCTCGTCGGTGAACACCCTGAAATTCGCGAGCGTCGCCGGGCCGAAAGAGGTCACCATCGCGACGTCGGTTGCGTCGCGCCCACGCGCCATCAGGATGCGGCCGATGCGCGGCACGTTGTTGCGCGGGTCGAAGATGTACCAGCGCCCGCCGAGATAGGCCTCGAACCAGGCGGCGAAATCTCCCGGCGGATAGGGCGGCTCCGTGCCCACGTCGCCGAGATAGCCGGTGCAGTAGCGCGCCGGAATGTTCATGCAGCGGCACAGCGTGACCGCCAGATGCGCGTAGTCGCGGCACACGCCGCGCCCTTCGGTGAAGGCGTCGAACGCCGTCTTGCTCGGGCTCGCGTACTCGTAGCCGAATTTGATGCGCTCGTGCGCGAAGTCGCAGATCGCCTGCACCAGCGGCCAGCCGCGCGGCAGATGGCCGAACGTCGACCAGGCGAAATCCGACAGGCGGTCGGTTTCGCAGTAGCGGCTGCCGAGAACGAAGACGAGTGCCTCCACCGGGAGCTCTTGCAGCGGATGCGCCATCGCGCCCGGAACGACCGGATCGAGTTCGCCGCTATCCTGCACCAGAAAGTCGGTCGAGAGCGTGAGCCGGCCCGCAGGCGCGGTAATCACGTGACAGAAATTTCCGAACGTGTCGTGATAGGTGTTCGCCGGAATCTGCGGATCGGTCTGTAGCCCGTCCCAGCTGATCAGATCGGGCTGACGCGTCGGATGGACGCTCACCTGCAGGATCATTGGTACCGGCTGCGGGCAGTCATAGGCGATCTCAAAGCCCGCACGGATCTTCATGAGATGCCTCTCAGCCCGCACGAGCGGGGCCTCGCAGATCAAGCGAATCGCGACGATAAAGTTCCATTGCGGCGTCAGGCGCCGGCATTCGCCGTTACCTTGACGGCGACCTTCATCGTGAGATGGTCCGACGCGCTTCCGATCCACGTTCCTTGCAACGGGATCGCCTCGCGCGGCTCGGGAACGACCGCGACGCGCACCAGATCCCGATTTCCGATCGTGCCGCTCGACGGATCGAAATCGACCCAGCCGGGGCCCGGCACGTAAACCTGAACCCACGCATGGGTGTTGCCGCCGACGAGGCGGTCGTCCTGGTCTGGCAGGTGCAGATATCCGGATACAAACCGCGCCGCCAAGCCGAGCGAACGCAGGGCTGCGATCATCAGCACCGCGAGATCGCGGCAACTTCCACTGGCGAGCGTCAGCGTCTGGAGCGGAGTGAGCGTGCCCTTCTGATGCCGCGCCACATGGCGGAAGGTCCGCTGGATGGTCTGCGTCATGCCGACGAGCAGCGTATGCGTGTCCGCCGATCCATCGTCGCGCAGGAAACCGGCCGCCCAGCGATCG
>JAXDOA010000434.1:0-4952 GCA_034669125.1 Hyphomicrobiales bacterium | reverse complement strand
CAACGATCACTGGATCGGACCGAACAACCAGTATCTCGGCGGCAACACGATCACGATCGCGGATTACTTCGGTGCCGGCCTGGTGACGCTCGGCGAACTGATCCGTTGCGATATGACGCCGTATCCGAACGTGACCCGTTGGCTCGGCAACATGAAGAAGCTCAAGACCTGGCCGCAGGTGAACGAGGTATTCGACGGCTTCAAGGCGCACCTGAAGGATCAGCCCTTCGTGGCGCTGTAGCGCGCTCATTCCTCATCCTGAGGAGCGGCCCAAAGGCCGCGTCTCGAAGGATGGCCCGGCGCTCTGATCCATCCTTCGAGACGCGTCGCCATAAGCGCGTTTACGCGCGTCTTCGACGCACTATGGCGACGCTCCTCAGGATGAGGAAGAGGATTCCGGAACTCTTGTTCCGCTCCCGAGTTCTTTCGGCGAACCGGCGCGCACGCGTCACAGCCGAGAGAGGGCGGCCATGCTTTCAACTGTCCTGCTTGTCGTTTTGATTCTGCTTCTGGTCGGCGCGATTCCGAGCTGGCCCCACAGCCGCGGCTGGGGCTATGGCCCCTCCGGCATTCTCGGCGTCGTGCTGGTCGTCGTGCTGATCCTGGCGCTGACCGGGCGCGTCTAACGCGACGTGCCTGCGCTCAGGCAGCCATCGTCTCCTTCACGGCGGCGACGAGCTGCTTGAGCGTGAACGGTTTGGGCAGGAAATGGAATTTGCCGTGATCGTCCGGCAGATTCTTCTCGAACGCGTCCTCCGCATAACCCGACACGAAGATGATCTTCAGGTTCGGATTGCGCGTGCGCAATTCCTTGGCGAGCGTCGGACCGTCCATCTCGGGCATCACCACGTCGGACACGACCAGATCGACCGCTCCGCCGCGGCTCTCGATCACCTCGATCGCCTCCACGCCGTTGCCTGCTTCCAGCACGGTGTAGCCGCGTGAGGTGAGCCCGCGCGCATTGAGCCCGCGCAAACCTTCCTCGTCCTCGACCAGCAGAATGGTGCCGTGCCCGGTGAGGTCCGCCATCGGCTTCGGCTGCGCCGCCTTCGTCTCGGCCGCAGCGGCTTCGGCAATCTCGGCCGCTCCCGGAACATGCCGCGGCAGGAAGATGCGGAACGTCGTGCCCTGCCCGAGCGTGGAATCCACGAACACATAGCCGTTGGTCTGCTTGACGATGCCGTACACGGTCGAGAGCCCAAGCCCGGTGCCCTTGCCGGTCTCCTTGGTGGTGAAGAACGGCTCGAAGATCTTGTCGATGATCTCGCGCGGGATTCCGCTGCCGGTGTCGGTCACTTCCACGGTCACATAGTCCGCCGGCGGCAGCGGCCTGTAGGGCAGCGCGCGCGAATCCGCTTCCGTGACGTTCGCGGTCCGCACAATCAGCTTGCCGCCGTTCGGCATGGCGTCGCGCGCGTTGACCGCGAGGTTCACCACCACCTGCTCGAGCTGCGACACGTCCGCCTTTACGGCCCACAGATCCCGCCCGTGCACCATCTCGAGCGTAACCTTTTCGCCGAGCAGCCGCCGCAGCAGGATCGTCAGGTCGGACAGCGTCTCGCCGAAATCGAGCACCTGCGGCCGCAAGGTCTGGCGCCGCGAAAACGCCAACAGATGCCGCACCAGGCTCGCGGCGCGGTTGGCGTTCTGCTTGATCTGCATGATGTCGCCGAACGACGGATCGGTCGGCTTGTGCGCCTGCAGCAGAAAGTCGGTCGCCATCATGATGGCGGAGAGCACGTTGTTGAAGTCGTGCGCGATACCGCCGGCAAGCTGGCCGACGGTGTCCATCTTCTGCACCTGCGCGACCTGCTTTTCGAGGTCGCGAACTTCCGTCGTCTCGATCGTATAGACGATCGCGGCCTCGCCTTCGGCCTCGTCGTCCTCCACCGCCGACACGTAGAACCGCGCCGAGCGGTTGCCCTCGCCGGCAAGCGCCACGTCCACCGGCGCGATATCGCCCTGCCCGTCCGCCGCCCTGCCGATCGCGGCTTCGAGCGCCGCGCGGTCCTGGTCGGCAACCACGGTGAGGATCGAGCGGCCTTCAGCCGGCAGCGCCTCGCCCTTGATCACCCCGTGCTGCAATCGCACAAACGGGGCATTGGCGCGCGCGATCTTGCCCGCCTTGTCGACGGTCGCAATCGCCATCGGGGTGTTGTGGAAGAAGCGCACGAAACGCACTTCGGCCGCGCGCAGCGGATCGGCCACCTCCTCGCGCGCGCGATTGAGCACCAGTGTACGCGACGCGCCGGGCGCGCCGTCCGCCGCGAACGCGACCTTGTGATAGAGCCGCACCGGCACGGTGCGTCCGCCGCGCGTCTTGAGATCGAGATCGTGCACCTCGGTCTTCACGTCGCCGGGCTCGCCCGCGACCGGCTGCAGCAGCGCAGCGCCGTCGCCTGCCACGATGTCGGCGATCTTCAGTCCACCCGAGCCGACCTGCGCGAGATCGTAGTCGAGCCAGCCCGCGAGCGTCGCGTTGAGGTAGCTCACATGTCCCTGCTGATCGACCGAGAAGAACCCGGCGGGCGCGTGATCGAGATAATCGATCGCGTGCTGCAATTCCTGGAACACGTTTTCCTGCCGGTCGCGGTCGCGCGTCACGTCGCTGACCGTCCACGCGGTCCAGCGCGCGTAGGCGCCGCTCTCTTGCAGCGGCCGCACGCGGAAACGCAGCCAGCGCGCCGAGGTACCGTCGGCGCCGGGTACCCTCACCTCTTCCTGCAACGCGCGGGACTCGCGTGACGCCTTGGCAAGGCGATAGACCGCCTCGGACACCAGCGGATCGCCGACGAACACGCGCTCGACCGGCCGCACGTCGTCGGCGTCGACCGCATCGACCAGCGTCAGATAGGCCGCATTGGCATACACCACGCGACCGGCCGGATCGGTGACCAAAATACCGTCCGGCGCACTCGAGGGAATCGCGTTGACGAATGTTTCCTGCGTGTCGCGCCCGGCGAGGCGCAGAATGCCGGCGGCGCCCGCAAACAGGCTGAACACCCCGATCACCGCCAGCACCGACAGCAGCGCCAGAATATAAGGCTGCGCATTGGCGCGGCCGATGAACAGGAAGGCGACCACCGAGCCGACCAGCAGCAACGCGACCGCCAGCACCATTCCGATGCTGCCTCCCCGGTCACCGCTGCGGTCGACCGCTGCCGGCCTTCGATCCTGGCTCACGTCCTGCGCCGCCATGATGGTGTTTGGGTCCTGTTTTCCGCCCGTCGGGCCACACGAATCACTCGCCCAGTGTGTCGAGGCGCGCGCGCCGCGCAAGGGGTCGAGGTTGCGGGTTCCGCCTGATTTTTCAGTGGCGCACCGCCCCTCGGAGCCGCATCACATAGCCGATCACCTCGGCCACCGCCTTGTAGTGCTCGGGCGGCACCTCCTGGTCGATCTCGACGGTCGCGTGTAGCGCGCGCGCCAGCGGCGGGTTCTCGACCACCGGAATGTTGTGCTCGGCCGCAACCTCGCGGATTTTCAGCGCGATCGTGTCGATGCCCTTGGCGAGGCAAAGCGGCGCGTTCATGCCGCGATCATACTGCAATGCGATCGCGTAGTGGGTCGGGTTGGTGATGATGACGGATGCTTTCGGCACCGCCGCCATCATGCGCTTCCGGGCGCGGTTCTGGCGCAACTGCCGGATCTTGGCCTTGATCGCCGGATCGCCCTCGGTCTGCTTGAACTCTTCTTTCAGTTCACGCACCGACATCTTCTGCCGCTCGTACCACTGGCGGTACTGGAACAAATAATCGGCCGCCGCGACGATCGCCAGAATGGCGACCACCGTGCCGAGCATCTCCAGCGACAGCGTCTTGGTCAGCGGCAGAACGACGGCCGGGTCCATCGTGACGAGGCCGTCGAGCTGATGGCGCTTCGGCCACAGGATCACCGCCATCACGGCGCCGATCAAAGTGAGCTTGACCAGCCCCTTGATGAAGTTGGCCAGCGCGATCTTGGAGAACAGCCGCTTGAAGCCCGCGGCGGGCGAAATCTTGGAGAGCTTCGGCTTGAGGGTCTCGGCGGACCAGACCAGGCGGTGCTGCACCATGTTGCCGATGGTGGCGGCCAGCATCAGCAGCGCGAACGGCAGCGCCACAGCCGCGATGGCGCCCAGCGCGAGCTTCTGGAACGTGTGTATGAGGCCGCGCCCGTCGACCGGAATTTGATGCGCGTTCGCGAGCAATCCGCCGAGCAGCGCGGTGACGCCCGAGCTCATGGTGCCTGCGAACGAGAGCAGGATCAGCGTCGCGCCAGCCAGCACGAACCAGGTGTTGACCTCCTGGCTCTTGGCGACGTCGCCGCGTTGCAGCGCGTCGTCGAGCCGCTTTTGCGTCGGTTCTTCGGATCGTTCGGTATCGTCGTGTTCGTCGGCCACGGCGGTCCCTTATGAATAGGGAGCGAGCTCGTGCAGCACGCCCCCGACGTAACCGAGGAAGCTTGCCATCATGGCGCCGACGACGATCAGCAGGATCAGGAAGCCGATCATGATCGAGAGCGGCACCGCGACGAAGTAGACCTGCATCTGCGGCATCAGGCGCGACAGCACGCCGAGCGCCACGTTGAACACGAGGCCGAACACCAGAAACGGCGCGGAAAGCTGGATGCCGACGCGGAACGCGCCCGCGACCGTGTTGGTGACCAGCGATGCGACATCGGACACCACCGGCACCTCGCCGGGCGCGAACAGCCGGTAACTGTCATGCAGCCCCGCGATGACGAGGTGATGCAGGTCGGTCGCGAAGATCAGCGTCACGCCGAGCAGCGTGAGGAAATTGCCGACGATCAGGCCCTGCTGCCCCTGGGTCGGATCGACCGCCGTGACGAAGCCGAGCCCAAGCTGCTGCGCGATCACCGAGCCCGCGACCTGCAGCGCCGATATGGTCAGCCGCGCGGTGAGGCCGAGCACCATGCCGATCGCCAGCTCCTGACCCAGCGCGATGATGACC
>JAXDOA010000433.1:0-6040 GCA_034669125.1 Hyphomicrobiales bacterium | reverse complement strand
GCCCACAGCGCCCAGCCGCGGATCGTGTCGTCGGCCGCGAGCATCAGCAGGCAGGACGATACCAGCAGCTTGTCGGCAATCGGATCGAGCATTCGTCCGAAGGTCGATTGCTGGCTGTACATGCGGGCGAAATAGCCATCGAGCACGTCGGTGATGCCGGCGGCGGTGAAAATGACCAGCGCGACCCAGCGCAGCCAGAGGCCGGCTTCGAGGATCGCCTGCAAATACATGCAGGCGACCACCACCGGCACGGCGGCGATGCGCGCGTAAGTCAGCAGGTTCGGCAGCGCAAAAACCCGCGCCGACGATGTCGGGCTCGTCGTCGTGGTCATGCCCGAAAAGAGCATTTGCGTGGGGGCGGCGCAACCACACTCTGGGAATGGCTGGGACGCGGCTGACCGGCGGTCATGGCCGCCTCACGTGCGCGCCGCGGTTTCATGAAAGAAATCATAGATCTTGCGTGCGGTTTCGGCATTGATTCCCGGCACATGCTCCAGATCGGCCATCGAGGCGCGCTCGATCGCCTTCAGGGTGCCGAAGTGCCGCAGCAGCGCGCGCTTGCGCGTCGGTCCGATACCGGGGATCTCCTGCAATCCGGCCTCGCGGATGTCCTTCTTGCGCTTCGCCCGATGCGAGCCGATTGCGAATCGGTGCGCCTCGTCGCGCAGCCGCTGCACGAAATAGAGTACCGGGTCGCGCGGCTTGAGCTTGAGCGGCTCGCGGCCGGTGATGAAGAACGTCTCGCGACCCGCATCGCGCTCGGGCCCTTTCGCGATGCCGATCAGCGGGAGATCGGTGACGCCGAGCGCCGACAATGTTTCGCGCGCGGCGGTGAGCTGGCCTTGCCCGCCGTCGATGAGCACGAGATCGGGCCAGGGGGAGTCTTCACTTTCTTCTCCCTCCCCTGAAAGGGGAGGGTCGGCGCCAACGGATCGGCGCGAAGCGCCGTCCGATGACAGGCTCCGCGCCGGGGTGGGGTCATTCTCATCCTCGACCCCCCCCCGGACGACTTCGTCGTCCGACCTCCCCCTTTCAGGGGGAGGTATCGGAGAGAGCGGAGCTTCGGGCTCGCGCGGCGCGTCGCTGAGCAGCCGCTTGAACCGCCGCGTCAACACCTCGCGCATCATGCCGAAGTCGTCGCCCGGCGAGATGTTCTCCGACTTGATGTTGAACTTGCGGTACTGGTTCTTGCGGAAACCTTCCGGCCCCGCGACGACCATGGCGCCGACCGCGTTCGAGCCCTGGATGTGGCTGTTGTCGTACACCTCGATGCGGCGCGGTGGCTTCGGCAATCCAAACGTGTCGGCAAGCGCCGTCAGCAGGTTCTGCTGCGACTGCGTTTCGGCGAGCTTGCGGCCGAGCGCCTCGCGCGCATTGGCGAGCGCGTGATCGACCAGTTCCTTCTTCTCGCCGCGCTGCGGGATCGAGACCTCGACCTTGTGCCCGCTCTTCACCGTAAGCGCCTCGGCGAGCAGCGCGCGATCCTCGATCTCGTGCGACAGGAACACGCAGCGGGGCGGCGGCTTGTCGTCATAGAACTGCGCGAGAAACGCGCCGAGCACCTCGCCCGGCTCGAACGAACGATCGGCGCGCGGGAAGTAGGCGCGGTTGCCCCAGTTCTGCCCGGTGCGGAAGAAGAACACCTCGACGCACGAATATCCGCGCTGCTGATGCACGGCGAACACATCGGCGTCCTCGACGCCGCGCGGATTGATGCCCTGGCGCGCCTGGATCGCCGAGAGCGCCGCGAGCCGGTCGCGGTAGATCGCGGCGCGTTCGAAATCGAGCGCGCTCGACGCTTTCTCCATCTCGCCCGCGAGTTCTTCCTTCACGGCGCGGCTCTTGCCCGAGAGGAACGACTTCGCCTCGCGCACCAGTTCGGCATAATCGGTGTGCGAGATTTCGCCGGTGCACGGCGCCGAGCAGCGCTTGATCTGATGCAGCAGGCACGGCCGCGTGCGGCTCTCGTACACGGGGTCCGAGCACGAGCGGATCAGGAACGCGCGCTCCAGCGCGGTGATGGTTCTATGAACGGCCTGAGCCGATGCGAACGGGCCGTAATACTCCCCCGGCCTGGTGCGCGCGCCACGGTGCTTCATGATCATCGGCGGCGTCTCGCCCGCCGTGATGAGGATGTAGGGAAACGACTTGTCGTCGCGCAGCAGCACGTTGAAGCGCGGCCGCAGCCGCTTGATCAGGTTCGCCTCGAGCAGCAGCGCCTCGGTCTCGGTCGCGGTCGAGACGAACTCGAGCGAGGCGGTCGCGGCGATCATGCGCATGATGCGCGCGGTGTGGCCGGCCTCGCGCGCATAGGAGACGATGCGCTTGCGGATGCTCTTCGCCTTGCCGACGTAGAGCACCTCGCCTTTGGCATCGATCATGCGGTAGACGCCGGGCGCCTTGGGGGCGAGCTTGGCGTAACGCTGGATCGCCGCGACACCGCCGGCGAGCGGCGCCGCTGGCGCGTCCGCCTCCTCGACGGAGGGCAGGGTCGCCTCGTCCTCTTCCTCGTCGAGGTCGGGCTCCAGTACGGGCTCGATGTTGGCTTTGGGGTCGTCCGCCATGGGCGGAAAATAGGGATTCGCTGGCGCGGAGGCCAGCACTGTGTCCCGCACGCGATGCAGCGCTTCTTAGCGGTGCATCGCAGATGCGGGACCGCCGAACACTCTGGCGGTCCCGGGTCTGCAGCGCACCACCATAAGGCCGCTACGCGGCCGTCTAGAACGCCGACGCATTCGCGTCGGCTATGGTGCTGCGCACCGCCCGGGACACAGTTATCGTGCGTCGTGGAAAATGATCCCGAGCGTGTGGCGCTTGCCGGAACGCAGGCGGCTCACCCCGTGGCGCATGTTGACCCGATAGACGCCGCGCGTGCCCTGCACCGGGCGATGGTGCACCGGGAAGATCACGCCCTCGCCTTGCCGCAGCGGCACGACCTCGGCGCGCGACTGCATGCGCGGACGCTGTTCGGTCAGCACGAACTCGCCGCCCGAAAAATCCTCACCCGGCCGCGACAGCAGGAACGCGACCTGCAGCGGGAACACCAGCTCGCCGTACACGTCCTGATGCAGGCAATTATAGTCGCCCGGACCGTATTGCAGCAGCAGCGGCGTCGGCTTCGTCTGGCCAGCGGCGTGGCAGCGCTCGAGCCAGGCGGCGTGCCCGGCCGGATAGCGCTGATCGAGCCCCATCTGCTCGTTCCAGCGGTTCGCCACGTCGGCGAGCGGCGGATAGAGGGCGGTGCGCAGCGCCGCGATTGTGTCCGGCAGCGAATAGGCGAAGTACTTGTATTCGCCACGGCCGAAGCCATGCCGCGCCATGATCACCCGGCTGCGGTAGATGGCGTCGTCGTCATAGCGCTCCGACAACGCGGCGCATTCGTCCGGTATCAGCAACGGGCCTGTGGTGGCGCAGCCGAACGAGTCGAGTTGCGTGCCGATGGCGCTCCAGTCGAGCGCGGCAACACGATCCGCGATATCATTGCCTGGCTCTTGCTTTCGGGCGTGTGCGGAACGGCTCATGGAAAACGTCCTTCTGCTTCACCCAATGTGGCGCCAGACGGGCGACGTAACCACCCGATATCCGTTTACAATTTCGCCGCCTGCGTCCCCGCGATGCGGCCGAAGACCGTGGCGGTGAGCAGCCCATTGCCCGACAGATAGCCCGACGCTTGGGAGCCCGAGACTCCGACCGCCGCGCCGCCCGCCGCGAACAGGTTCGGAAACGCCCTGCCCTTCGCGTCCAGCACCCGCGCTTGAGGATCGATCGCAAGCCCGCCCTGGGTGTGAAACAGCGCGCCCGTGACCTTGATGGCGCAATACGGCACGGTCAGCATCTTGTCCGCCGCGAACACACGGCCGAAGCGATCCGGCTTACCGCGCCCGGTATCGATCTCGGTGAGTTCCGCGGCGAGCGCATCGACCGGCACGGCAATGCGCGCCGCCAGTTCGGCGATCGATCCAGCGGCGATCAGCGCGCCCGCCTTCTCGGCGTTCCTGAAATCCTCGAACTGCCGCGCCACGCCGGCAATGCGCGCATCGAAAATATCGAACGCAATGCCGCCGGGCTGGCGCAATACTTCCGCCGCGGCCTCCGAGTAGCCGAGCGCCTCGTTATGAAACCGACGGCCTCGCGCGTTGACCTGAAAGCCGTCCTCGGTGATTGCCGCCCAGGTGATCAGGATGTTGTGCGGCGTCGCGACCGAGCCGTGGCCCTGATAGCCGCTCAGCGCGGCAAGACGCGCGCCGAGCGCTTCGCCCCACTTGACCGCATCGCCCTGATTGCCGGGATGACCGAAGTAGAGCGCCTCGCCCATCTCGCGAATGTGGCGCCGCACCAGTTCGGCATTGCCGCCGTAGCCATTGCAGGCGAGGACCAGCGCGCCGCAACCGATGGTCTCGCCACCGGCGATCTCCACGCCCTCGATGAAGCCGTCTTCATCGGCGAACAGTGTCTGGCACACGCGGCCAGTCAAAATCGGGATGTCGCGCGCCTCGACGGCGGCACGCAATCGGTCGATCAGCTCGGCGCCGGTGCGGCTCGGCAGTCCGTGCATGCGGTGCGCCGAATGGCCCGGATAGTTGAAGTCGGTGATGACCTCGAACGGCATCGCGCAGGTGTCGGCGAGCCATTCGACCGTCGGCCCTGCGCCGCTCGCGGCCGCGCGCACGAGCTTGCCGTCCGCCTCGCCATGCGCCTTGCGTGCGATGTCCTCGGCGAACAGCTCCGCGGAATCCGCAATGCCCCGCTCGCGCTGGAAGCGCGTGCCCGCCGCCGGAATGAGGCCCGCCGAGAGCGCCGTCGATCCGGCCGGCACCGTGTCGCGTTCGATCACCACCGGCTCGATCCCGGCCGCGCTTGCCGCCAGTGCGGCGCACAGGCCCGCGGCGCCCGCGCCGACGATCAACACCGGAACTTCGCTGTCGAAATCGACGTCCTCGGACGGCTGGACCGAATTCATTCGGTACCGTCAGTGTCGGGCGTCCGCCACGCCAGATGCTGGCCCCCGTCGACCACCAGGGTCGCGCCGGTCACGCTGCGTGCGCCAGCCAGATAGATCACCGCGTCCGCGATCTCGTCGGCGCTCGGGCCGTGGCCGAGGGGAACGGCCGCCGCCTGCTTTGCAAAGTCGTCGGCGTGCTGCCGCGCGCTCGCGATCGTTGGCCCCGGCGCGACCGCATTGACGCGGACATTCGGCGCGAGCGCCTGCGCCAGCATGCGGGTTGCCGAATGCAGCGCGCTTTTCGCCAGCGTGTAGGACACGAAGTGCGGCGTCAGCTTGAACACGCGCTGATCGAGGATGTTGACGATCGAAGCGTTCGCGCCGCCCTTCGCCTGCGCGGCGAATGCCTCGGCAAGGAACAGCGGCGCACGCAGGTTGACGGCGAACTGCCGGTCGAAACGTTCGGCTTCGAGCGCGCCGATTGCGTCCGGCTCGAACATCGAGGCGTTGTTCACCAGCAGGGTCAGCGGCCCGATGGCGCCGGCCGCCGCCGCCACGAGCCCGGCCGTCTCCGCATGATCGGAAAGATCGGCGCGCACCACGGCGGCGCGTCCGCCGGCGCGCACGATCTCGTCGCGCAACGCCTGTGCCTCCGCGACCGACCGGTTTGCCTGGATGGCGACCGCGTAATCCGCCCGATGCAGCGCCAGCGCAATGGCGCGGCCGATGCGGCGTGCGGCCCCTGTCACCAGCGCGGCTTTCTGTTCCGTCATGTCGCGCAGCGCTCCCCCGAATGCACGGTTGCTTAACGTTACTACCAACGATCGCGATGCATCGCCCGCGTCTTAATAAACTTTAACGCAAAGGCCGCGAAAGTGGACGCGACACGGGCATGGAAGCGTCGTCACGGGGCGGGGATGACCTTTGGGCGGGCGGCGGTCCGGTCGATGACCGGGTCGCCGCCCGTCGGCCCTTTCGCAGGAGCTGAAGAGCAATGACAAGAATGAGGTTCCGCGCCGCGGCGCTCGTGGCCGCGATGATCGTAACGCCCGCCGCGGCGGCAGACATCTACGCCAAGGCGCCGGCCTACGCCGCCGC
>JAXDOA010000432.1:0-3209 GCA_034669125.1 Hyphomicrobiales bacterium | reverse complement strand
CCTTCCTGGCAGCGGTTGCTGCTGTAGCCGTAGCTATTGTAGCCGTAATTACCGTAGTACGGTCCGGCCACGGGTGCGGTGTAGTAGGTCGGGCCGCTATCGTACGCGTAGGGGGCTGCGTAGACCGGTTCGTCGTAGTAACCATAGCCGCCGTAACCATACGGACGCGCGGCCACTGCCGAGCCGATCAAGGCGCCCGCGGCGATGCCCGCGCCGATGCCGACGGCCGGGCCCCAGCCACCATGCCGGCGCCACTGCGCCGACGCATCCGTTGCGCTCGCAGCTGTGATTGCGAGAATGCCGGCCAGAGCCAATCCTGCGGTTCGAAACTTGGTCATGTGCTGCTCCATGGGGTTGGGGCCATTCGCGCGGCCTTCCATGAAACCACAACGCGCCCGCCCCTCCGGACGTTCCTGACTTTATTGCGGTAGCGCCCTGTTGAGCAGTTCCCCGGCCTCCGATTCGGCCAAATCCGAGGTTCCAAAAGTTCCACCGCGAGGCGTGGCAAGCCGGGTCCGGGCGAATACCTCCGCCACGGCGGGCGCGCTTTCCCTCAATGCCGCGGCCGCCGCCAGCATGGCGAGTTTCTCGACCGCCGCGCGCGCCTTTGCCTCGCCGTCGGGCGCGGCGAGCGTTTTCGCGATGAACCCCGCCGCCTCCTTTGCGCCCGGCAGATCGCCGCATGCGCGCACCAGATCGGCGAGCACCTGCCGCGCCGCCTCGCCTTCGCGCGAGAGCGCGCGCAGCACGTCGAGGCACATCACGTTGCCCGAGCCTTCCCAGATCGCGTTGACGGGCGCCTCGCGGTAGAGCCGCGCGAGCGGCGTCTCCTCGACGTAGCCATTGCCGCCGAGGCACTCCATCGCCTCGTAGATAAAGCCGGGTGCGGTCTTGCAGATCCAGTACTTCACCGCCGAGGTGAGCAGGCGAGCGCGCGCCGCCTCTTTGGCATCCGAAGCCGCAAGATCGAACGAACGGCACAGCCGCATCGTCAATGCGGTCGCGCCTTCGACCTCCAGCGCCATGTCGGCGATGAGCGTGCGCATCATCGGCTGATCGGCGAGCTTCTTCTGAAACACCGTGCGGTGGCGCGCGTGATGCAGCGCCTGCGCCAGCGCCATGCGCATCATGCCGGCCGACGAGATGATGCAATCGACGCGGGTGAGCTGCACCATCTCGATGATGGTGCGCACGCCGCGGCCCTCTTCGCCGACGCGCCAGGCGAAGGCCTGCGCGAACTCGACCTCGGAGGACGCATTGGACCGGTTGCCGAGCTTGTCCTTCAGCCGCTGGAAATGCATGCCGTTGACCGAGCCGTCAGGGCGGAAGCGCGGCATCAGAAAACAGGTCAGCCCGCCTGGCGCCTGCGCCAGCACCAGGAACGCATCGCACATCGGCGCCGACATGAACCACTTGTGCCCGGCGATCGTGTAGCCGTCGGCGGAGGCCATCGCGGTCGTGGTGTTGGCGCGCACGTCGGTGCCGCCCTGCTTCTCGGTCATGCCCATGCCGAGCGTGATCGAGTCCTTCTCCCACCACGGGATGAAACGCGGATCGTAGGTGCGCGCGGTGATCTTGGCCGCCAGCTTCTCAAGCACCGAGGGCTCGACCGCGAGTGCGCCGACGCAGGCGCGCGTCATCGTGATCGGGCACATGTGGCCGTTCTCGACCTGGGCCACCATGAAATAGCGTGCGGCGCGCGCGACCTCGGATGGCGCGCCCGCACGCCGCCCGTCAGGCGTCCACGTCGAGGCATGCAGACCGGCCTTCATGCTCTCGGCCATGAACGCGTGATAGGCCGGGTGGAACTCGATCGTGTCGCGGCGGAAGCCCTTGGTGTCGAAGATCTTCAGCTTCGGGGTGTTCTCGTTGGCGACGCGCGCCGCATCAAACATCGCGGCCGTGCCCCAGTGGCGGCCGAATTCCGACAGTGCCGCAGCCTCAGCTCCGGCGCCATTGGCCGCGACGGCGTCGCGCAAAGCCCGATCGCTCGCGAACAGATCGACATCCTCGTAGGGCGGCGACTGGTTGAGGATGTCGTGGCTTTCGAAGCGCGGCTGGACCGTCATGGCTGATCTCCCGGCGCACGTATTTTACCATGCCGCCGCAAGGCCTGTGGACCCCTGCCCGGCCGCCCTTGCCCCGCCCGTCCGACTCCGCCTATAGGGGTCGCTTTAATGAACATCGCCACGAAGTCCTCGTTCGTCCTCAGCCGCCGTCACCTGCTGGGGATCGAGGGGCTTTCGCCGGACGAGATCAACGGCCTGCTCGATCTCGCCGACGAATATGTCGATCTCAACCGCCAGATCGAGAAGAAGCGCACCACGCTGCGCGGGCGTACGCTGATCAACCTGTTCTTCGAGGCCTCGACCCGCACCCAGTCCTCGTTCGAGCTCGCCGGCAAGCGGCTCGGCGCCGACGTCATGAACATGGCGGTCGGCAACTCCTCGGTGAAGAAGGGCGAGACCCTGGTCGACACCGCGATGACGCTCAACGCCATGCATCCGGACATCCTGGTGGTGCGCCATCACGCCTCCGGCGCGGTCGAATTGCTGGCGCAAAAAGTCGACGGCTCGGTGGTCAACGCGGGCGACGGCGCGCACGAGCATCCGACGCAGGCGCTGCTCGATGCGCTCACCATCCGCCGCAACAAGGGCCGCATCGAGCGTCTGACGGTGACGATCTGCGGCGACATCCTGCATTCGCGTGTCGCGCGCTCCAACATCATCCTGCTCAACACGCTCGGCGCGCGGGTGCGCGTGGTCGCGCCTTCGACCTTGCTGCCGCCCGGCATCGAGCGCTTCGGCGTGGAGGTGTCGCGCGACATGCGCGAGGGGCTCAAGGGCGCCGACATCGTGATGATGTTGCGCCTGCAACGCGAGCGCATGAACGGCTCGTTCGTGCCCTCCACGCAGGAGTACTTCCACTATTACGGCCTCGACCAGAAGAAGCTCGGCTATGCCAAGCCCGACGCACTGGTGATGCATCCGGGCCCGATGAACCGCGGCGTCGAGATCGACTCCGAGGTCGCCGACGGCGCCCAGTCGCTGGTGCGCGAGCAGGTCGAGATGGGCGTCGCGGTGCGCATGGCGGTGCTCGAGGCGCTGTCGCGCAACCTGCCCAATGCGTGACATGTTCTCCGATCGCCGCCCGATCCTGCTCACCAACGCCCGGATCATCGATCCGTCGCGCGATCTCGACCTTGACGG
>JAXDOA010000431.1:0-9040 GCA_034669125.1 Hyphomicrobiales bacterium | reverse complement strand
ATGCCGAAGGCGCGCACCAGCGTCGGGTTCTCGGTCGCGGCGCGCAAATAGGCGCCAAGCCGCGTGCGCTCGATGACGAACCAGGTGCCGAGGCAGATGACGAGCGACGCCACCACCACCCAGCCGCGATAGATCGGCAGCCGCATGAAGCCGAGATCCCATCCACCGACCAGCGCTTCGGGCATCGCGTAGGGCAAGCCGGCGGAGCCGTACCGGTAGCGGGCGAGGCCCTCGACGATAAGCGCGAGACCGAAGGTGAGCAGCAGCCCGTAGAGGTGATCAAGCTTGTAGAGCCATTGCAGCATCGTGCGCTCGATGATCACGCCGATGATGCCGACCAGGATCGGCGCGACGATCAGCGCGGTCCAGTAACCCAGTCCGGTGTAGGTCAGGATCAGATAGGCGGTGAACGCGCCCATCATGTATTGGGCGCCGTGCGTGAAATTGATGATGTTGAGCATGCCGAAAATGACGGCAAGCCCGAGACTGAGCAGTGCGTAAAACGAGCCGTTGATCAGCCCGATCAACAACTGGCTGAACAGCGCGTTGGAAGGAATGCCGAAGATTTCGAACATGGCCGCCGGTCTTTCCGCTCGTCATCGCCGGGCTTGACCCGGCGATCTCGCTTAGGCGGACAATATCGTGCCCACCCCGTCGGGATCACCGGGACACGCCGCGCAGGCGCGGCGGCCCGGTGATGACGAGACCTAGCCGCTCACCAGCGCGCAGCCGCCGTCCTTGATCGGACGGAACGCTTCGGCCGCCGGAATGGTGGCGCGGACGTTGTAGAAGTCGCCCGGATGCTTGCTGTCCGCGGGCTTCTTCACCTCGTACAGATACGCGTCGTGGACCTTGCGGCCGTCCGGGCGGATCGTGCCCTTGCCGAACAGCGGATCGTCGGTCGGCAGTTCCTTCATCTTCGCGACCACCGCCTTGCCGTCGGCGCCGCTCTTCAGTGCGGCAACCGCCTTGAGGTAATGGGTCACGCCGGCATAGACGCCCGCCTGCACCATGGTCGGGAACTTGCCCGAACCGCCGCGCTCCGCCGCCCAGCGCTTGGTCCAGGCGCGATTGGCGTCGTTCTGGTCCCAGTACCAGGTCTCGGTCAGGGTGAGGCCCTGCGCGGTCGCCAGACCGAGCGCGTTGACGTCGCTCGCGAACACCAGAAGACCCGCCAGACTCTGCCCGCCCTTGGTGATGCCGAATTCGGCGGCCGCCTTGATCGAGTTGATGGTGTCGCCGCCCGCGTTGGCGAGGCCGATGACCTTGGCCTTCGAGGTCTGCGCCTGCAGCAGGAACGACGAGAAGTCGTTGGTGTTGATCGGGTGACGCACCTTGCCGACCACCTTGCCGCCGTTCTTTTCAACGACTGCGGAGGTATCGCGCTCAAGCGCATGGCCGAACGCATAGTCGGCAGTGAGGAAGAACCAGGTGTCCCCGCCGGTCTTGACGATCGCCTTGCCGGTGCCGTTCGCCAGCATCCAGGTGTCGTAGGCCCAGTGCACGGTATTGGGCGAGCACTTCGCGCCGGTCAGATCGGAGGACGCGGCGCCGGAATTGACGAACACCTTGTTCTTGCCGCGGACGATTTCATTGACCGCGAGCGCAACGCCGGAATTCGGCACGTCGACGATCATGTCGACCTTCTCGACGTCGAGCCACTGATTGGCGATGCTTGAGCCGACGTCAGCCTTGTTCTGGTGATCGCCGCTGACGATCTCGACCTTGACGTCCTTGTTGCTGGCGTTGAAGTCCGCGACCGCAAGCTTGGCTGCCGCAACTGAGCCGGGTCCGCCGATATCGGCGTAAAGGCTCGACATGTCGCTCAGCACACCGATCTTCACCGTGGTCTGCGCGAAGGCAGATCCGGTCGCCATGACGAGCGCAAGAGCGGTCATTCCCATTAGACTCTTCATTTATTCCTCCTTGTTGACGCCCGTGACGGACGTTTAATCAGACACCGAGATAGTCGTGAAGCTTATCGACATTGGCATCGAGTTCGGCGTTCGCGATCTGCTCGACGATGCGGCCGTGCTCCATGACATAGTAGCGGTCCGCGACGGTCGAAGCGAACCGGAAGTTTTGTTCCACCAGCAGGATGGTAAACCCCTGCTCCTTTAATGTGCGGATGGTGCGGCCGATCTGCTGGATGATGACCGGGGCTAGCCCCTCGGTCGGCTCGTCCAATAACAGAAGCCGCGCGCCTGTGCGGAGAATACGCCCGATTGCGAGCATCTGCTGCTCGCCGCCCGACAGCTTGGTGCCCTGGCTGTGCAGCCGCTCCTTCAGATTTGGGAAGAGCTCGAAAATCTTCTCAACACTCAAGCCGCCGGGCTTCACCACCGGCGGCAGATAGAGGTTTTCCTCGACATCGAGGCTCGCGAAGATGCCGCGCTCCTCGGGGCAGAAGGCAATGCCGCGACGCGCGATCGTATTCGACGAAAGTCCAATCAGCTCGTGGCCCTCGAAACGGACCGAGCCCTTGCGCTGGCCCACGATGCCCATGATCGATTTGAGCGTCGTGGTTTTGCCGGCGCCGTTGCGGCCGAGCAGCGTCACGACTTCGCCGGCGCGAACCTCGAACGCCGCCCCGTGCAGGATGTGGGACTCGCCATACCATGCGTGCAGGTCTTCGACCGCGAGCAGCGGCGCGCCGGACACATCAGCCATGGCCGGTCCCCATGTAGGCTTCGCGGACGTCGGGATTGTTCGAGACGGTCTCGTAATCGCCCTCGGCCAGCACGCGCCCGCGCGTCAGCACCGTGATGCGATGCGAAAGGTTCGAGACGACGCTGAGATTGTGCTCGACCATCAGCACGGTGCGGTTGGCCGCGACCGACTTGATGAGCTGCGCGATGCGGTCGATGTCCTCGTGCCCCATGCCGGCCGTCGGCTCATCGAGCAGGAGCATCTCGGGATCGAGCGCGATGGTGGTCGCGAGTTCGAGCGCGCGCTTGCGGCCGTAGGGCAATTCAACCGCAGTCAGATTGGCGTATTCGGCAAGTCCGACATCGGCGAGCAGGGCGACGGCGCGTTCGTTGTATTCGTCGAGCACGCTTTTTGAATTCCAGAAATCGAACGAGCCGCCGCGCTTGCGTTGCAAGGCAATGCGAATATTTTCACGGCATGTGAGATGCGGGAATACCGCCGAGATCTGGAACGAGCGCACAAGACCGAGCCGCGCGATCTCGGTCGGCGGCAGCCCCGTGATGTCCTGACCCTTGAACGTGATCCGGCCGCGGGTCGGCTGCAGAAACTTGGTCAGCAGGTTGAAGCAGGTGGTCTTGCCGGCGCCGTTCGGGCCGATCAGCGCATGGATGGTGCCGCGCGCGACGCGCAAGCTTACGCCGTTCACCGCCACGAAGCCGGCGAACTCCTTGGTCAGATCCTCGGTTTCGAGGATGATGTCCCCACTCATCGACGTCAAAAATCCCCTCCGCGCGTCATCTTAGAGCCACAAACCGGCCGACCCGTCTAGGGGTCGTTCTTGGTGTGACGATTAGCCGTCTGCGTGGAAGGTGGACGAACGACGGCGCCTTTGCCTGCTGTCAGTCCGAATATCGACTATCGGCGCGCGAGGGTAATGTTTGCTGTTCCATGCCGTCACAGTTCAGCCATCGTGCCGACATCGCAGCGACAGCCCAGCATCATCTATTGCTAGACCAACTTTCCCCCCTCCGAACAGCGGTCACCATGTCTCCAAGAATGACGACGAAGATTCTTTTTTCCACGGGAGCCGTCATCCCAACGCTCGCCTTGCTCGCGATGCCTTGCGTTGCCGCGCCCCTCCACGCCGGCGAGACTCTTTTGGCGCAGCAGCAAGAGCCGGCCGAGAAGGCCGATCGCCCCCCTGAGCGCCGCCGTCCTGAAGGAGCTCCGGGGCAGCCCGGCGGTCGCCCGCCGCAGCAAGGCCAGCCGCCCGCCGCGCGGCCTGAATCTGCGCCCCCTCCGGCAAAGCAGGTTCAGCCACCCGCTCCCCCGGCGCAGTCTGCTCCTCCCCCCGCCAAGCAGGCAGAGCCGCCGACGCAGCCGATCCCTCCGGCGAAACAACTCCCGCCCGCCGCCCCTCCGGCACAGCCCACGCCTCCTGCAAAACAGGTTGAGCCTCCGGCAAAACAGGTCGAGCCTCCCGCAAAGCAGATTCCGCCGCCGGCGCCACCAGCTCCGCCCGCCAAGCAAGTCCAGCCACCCGCGCCACCAGCCCCGCCGGCAAAGCAGGCCGAGCCACCCGCGCAACCGGCTCCTCCGGCGAAGCAGGTTCAGCCTCCTGCGCAATCGGCGCCGCCCGCCCAGCGAGGCCAGCCGCCCGCGCCGCAGGCCCCGGCAAAACAGGCCGAGCCACCGGCTCCCCCGCCGGCCGCCGCGCCGACCCAGCCCGCTCCGGCGCAATCGCCAGCGCCCCCGGCTGCGACCAAGCAACTGCCGCCGGCCGGTGCGCCCGCTCAGCCGACGGCTCCCGGTCAGCCGCCGGCCGCGCAACAGCGGGGTTCGCAGACTCCCCCAGCGGCCGCACCCGGTCAGCCCTTGCCTGGGACTTCGGCACCCACGCCGCAAGGCGGACTGCCGCGACCCGCGGCCCCCACTGCGCAGCAACCCCCGGCGCCAGCCGCGCCCGCAACGCAGGGTCAAGCACCCGGCCCGCAGGGTCCGGGCGTGCCGGGACAGCCCCCCGCAGCGGCCCAGCGTCCGCTTCCCTCGGCCACCACGCAAGGCGGAGGCATCCAGGTGCAGCCGACCGGCACGCAGGGTCAGCCGCTGCAACGTGTCGACCAGATCCGCGGCGAGCGGCGCGAAACCGTTGAGGGCAACCGCACCTTCATCCGCGAACCCGATCGTACGATCATCCGCGAGGAGGGCCGCACGATCATCCGGCACAGCGAGGTCGATCGCTTCAGGGTCGATGCACGGGACGTGCGCAGTGAGCGGCAGGGTGCCACCACCATCACGACGATCGAGCGGCCGGACGGCTCGCGCATCGTCACGGTGGTCGACGATGAAGGCCGCCTGGTGCGCCGCTCGCGCCGTGACCGCTCCGGTCAGGACGTCATCCTGATCGACAACAGCTATCGAGGGCCGGTGCAGAGCCAGACTTATTTCGTGGATCTGCCGCCGCCCGTGATCCGTATCCCGCGCGAGCGTTACATTCTCGAAACCGAGCGCGCGAGCGAACGCGACATCTACGAGGTTCTGATCGCGCCGCCCGTGGAGCGGATCGACCGGCGCTACACGCTGGACGAGGTGCGCTACAGCCCGCGTGTGCGCGAGCGGATGTCGCGCGTCGACATCGACACGATCAACTTCGAGACCGCGTCGTGGGCGATCACATCCGATCAGGTGCAGCAGCTCGCGGTGATCGCCGAAGCCGTGAAGCAGGCGATAGCCCGCAACCCCGCCGAGATATTCCTTGTGGAAGGCCACACCGATGCGGTCGGCGGTGACGACGATAACCTGTCTCTGTCGGATCGCCGCGCGGAGACTGTCGCAGTCACCCTAACGGAGAAGTTCGGCGTGCCGGCGGAGAATCTGACCACGCAAGGCTACGGCGAGCAGTACCTGAAAGTGCCGACGCAAGCTGCGGAGCGGCAGAACCGCCGCGTCACCATGCGCCGCATCACGCCGCTGCTGACCGGGCAGAACTAGCAGCGATCGGAGCCCCTAAGTGAGGGGCCTGCCTTTAACAAACGAAAAGGGCGGCTGGGTTCGAAACCGGCCGCCCTTTCCACTGCACCGAAATTCAGCCGCAGCGACGGACGCGCTTCAGCGACCCGTCGTAGCGTTGGACGGTCACGGTCCGGCAGTACCGCATGCCCACATCTCGCTGACGATAGATGCGACGCTGGACGACCGGCTCGTCATAACCGCTATAGACGCGACGCTGCACGACGACTGGTTCGTCGTCGTCATACGCCCGGTAGCCGCCATAGTAAGGCTGCGGCTGATAGCCATAGCCGCCGCCATAGTACGGGCCTCCGCCGATTTGCACGCCGAATCCGGGGCCGCCAAAGCCGAACTGAGCGTGGGCCGGTCCCGGGGTGAACAACGCAGCGGCGGCGATCGCGGCTGCAGAGACTACAAGATTCCTCATGGCGCTTCTCCGTTCTGGTGCCTGGGGGGTAACGGAGCAGTCGGTCTACATGTTCCGTTGCTCTGGCCGGCAGCAGCGGCTCCACCGGCGAATAATGCCTGATCAAACTGACAGCCCGCCCGGACGGGGACCGTCCGAGCGGGCCAGCCGGACCGACGCGCAGGTGGAATGGGGCAGACGCGCCGACCGAACTTCACTTGTGTTCGCTGATAGTTAGTCGCAGCAGCGGGGCCTGAGGTTCACTGCAAATCGAGCTCGCATCACCTCGCCCCCGGCGGTGCGGCGCTCGATACGTCGCTCGACTTCGGCTGCGCTGAGACGACCGCGCCGAGCGCATCGGCGAGACCCGAACCGAACTGCTCGTCATGGCCCGGCGCGCCGAGGTCGCGCGCGGTCGACATCAGGATGCGGCGGATCGATCCGGCATCGAGCTTTGGGTTGCGTTCCAGCAGCAGCGCCGCGATCCCGCTCACCTGGGCGGCCGCGAATGATGTGCCGGATTGCATCAGGTAGCTGCCATTCGGGGCCGCCGCGAGGATGTTGACGCCGGGCGCCGCGACCGCGATGTGCGTGCCGCGGTTCGCCTGGACGAACAGCTTGTCGTCGATGTCGGTCGCCGTCACGGCGATCACTTCCGGGTCGGCGGCCGGATAGAGCGGACGCGAATTCGGACCGGCATTGCCGGCAGCCGCGATCAGCACGGTGCCCTTGGCGCGCAGCGCTGCCAACATGATGCGCATTTCGGGGTCGGCGGGGCCCGCGAAGCTCATGTTGATGACGCCGGCCTGCGATTTTCCCGCCCAATCGAGACCTTTCAGGATGTTGAGGCTGGTGCCGTCGGAACCGGCCGAGCCGAACGCGCGAACCGCCAGCACCTTCACGGCCGGCGCCGCGCCGGTGAGGTTGCCGTGCGCCGCAATCACGCTCGCGATCCCGGTGCCGTGGTGGTGCGGCTTGGCGGGCGTGCCGGTTGCGTCGAACGACGCTGCGATGACGCCCGCCAGATCCGGGTGGGTCGCGTCGATCATGGTGTCGATGACGGCGACCGCGACACTTTCGCCCTTCGCGAGCGCGTGCGCCTCGAGAAGCCGCAGTTTGGCGAGCGAATATTGCACCGGGTCCGCGGTGGTTGCGGCAGCGGCACCCTGCTGCACGGTGAACAGCAAATTCGCCTGCGCGCCGAGAATGCTTGCTTCCGCCTGCAGCGAGCGGATCACCGAGGCGACCGGGCGCCCGTCATCGATCCGCAGCCGCGCGATGCGCCGGCGCGTGAGCGCGAAGTCCTGCATCTCCAGCCGCGTCAGGCGATACCGCCGCACAAGCCGGTCGAGCGCGGGGCCGGACGTTGCGGCCGATACGTTCAGCAGCACTTCGTTCGGCACGAAGCGCCGTTCGCCCGCCGGTGGCGGGTTGAAGCCGCCGCGTTGCGCGAGCTGCTGCTGCTGCTTTTGTTTTTTCGTGGCTTTCTTGGTGCGTCGCCGCACGCCCTGATCGTCATCATCATCGAGGATCACGACAGTGCCCGGACCGTATCCGCCGGGCGGGATCATGATGCCGTGGCCGCCGGGAAACCGCGGGCCACCGCCGCCTGGATTGCGCGGCCCGTCATTGCCGGGCATGCGCGATCCCATGCCGGGCATGTTGCCGCCCATGCCAACGGTCCTGCCGCCTCCGCCAAAGCGCTGCGCAAAGCTGTCCGCCACCGAGGAAAACGTCATCGCGCCGGCCGCAAGCAACGCGAGCGCGATGCGGAACGGGCGCTTGCGAGTGAATTGCGCGGATGCCGCGCGATTGCGGATTACGCCGGACATGGGCACGCCTCCAATAGCGCTGCGAAGCACAGCCGTGCTCCGCGCAAGAGTTCCCATTCCGCCTGTCAGAAATGGAATGCCGGCCATGGCGGCCGGCAAGCATCAAAGCTTGATCAGATCACTCGGTCGGCTTCGGGAAGATGAAGCGGACGACGCTCTCGTCCTGCAGCTTCTTGACCGTGCGCGCGAGGTCTTCCTTCGGCATGCCGGTCACCGCGAGCCGCACCGTGTAGATGCCATCGCCGCTCGGGCCATCCACAATTGCGAACTTGTAGCCCTCCAGCAGCTTGCTCACCTCGCCGGTCGTAGCCTCCGGGGCGAACCGGATCATCGCGTAGGTGCCGCCCTTGATCACTTGGTCACTTTGCACCGAGGCAAGATGCATGTTGCCGCCTTGACGCTCGGAGACGAACATCCCGGCGAGCAGACCGGCCTGCAGCACGATTGCCAGCGCCGCGGCGGTGCCCGACCAGGCCAGCGTGCGCGGCGAGAACGAGGAGAGCCGCTCGCTCAGCCATTCACCGAGGTTGAACGAGGAGCGGGCGCGGCGGGCGGTCGAGACATCGGCCTCGATGTCCGCCATCAGCCGCTGCATCGCGCGCGCCGAGGGGGCGCCAAGCGATTCGTTCGCCACGATGGTTTCGGCGAGATCTTCGCGGATTGTTTCATACTGGGCGGCGAGACCGGCGTCGGTCGCAAGCGCCCGCTCAACCATATCGGCCTCGCGGCGGCTCAGCGTCCCGGCAGCATGCCACGGCAGAAGAGCTTCGATCTCTTCGCGCTCGGCAGCTTTGTTCTTGAACATCGTATTCATGGCCAACCTCTTTCCACTCCCGCTGCCTTCAGCAGTTCCCCTAACCGCTTTCGCGCATAAAACATGCGCGTCTTCACCGTGTTCTCCGGAACCCCAACGATCTTCGCCACTTCTTCGACTGACTTCTCGTGGTAATAGACAAGATCGATGATTTCCCGATGTTCCGCGGAGAGCTTCGTCATGCACTGCCGCAGAACCGCACTGGTATCCTTCTTCTGCATCGCGACTTCCGGATCATCGCTTTGATCCTCGATCGCTTGGGCTGTCTCGTCGTCGAGTTCCTCATCCGGTCGCCGCCTCAGGGCAGAGAGTGCCTTGAACCGAGCGATC
>JAXDOA010000430.1:0-4243 GCA_034669125.1 Hyphomicrobiales bacterium | reverse complement strand
CCGCGATCAGCACGCCGCGGCGCACGCCATCGAAAACTTTCGCGTGCAGGCGCACCTGGCCGCGCGTGTTGCCGAGGATCACCTTGGCGCCATCCGAGATGCCGTTGGCGGCGGCATCCTCGGGGTGGATCATCACGGTCGGGCGATGCTCGCGCGCCAATGAGGTTGGCGTCTCGTTGAAGGTCGAGTTGAGGAAATTGCGCGCCGGCGACGTCGCAAGCCGGAACGGAAACTCAGGCGTCGCCTCCTCGATCACCTCCCAGTGGTCGGGCAACGCAGGCATGTCATCGACCGGACCGACCAGCCAGGGCGAGCGGAACGGCACGGTCTTCCAGTCCGGCTTGAAGCGGAATTTTCCGTCGGGCCAGGCAAAGCCCTTGGTGTAGTGCGCGGTATCGAAATCGGGCTGGCAGTCGATCCACTTGTTCGCCTCGAGCGCCGCGAGCGTGCCCCAGCCGGAATGCTGCAAGGTCCAGTCGATCAGTTCGCGCTCGGTCATCGTGAAGCCCGGATGGCTCGCGCCGAGTCGCTTGGCGAGCGCGCAGACGACCTCGTGATTGTTGCGGCACTCGCCCGGCGGATCGATCAGCTTCGGCCCAAGCTGAATGTATTGGTGCCCGCCGCCCTGATAGAAATCGTCGTGCTCCATGAACATGGTCGCGGGCAGCACCAAGTCGGCCATCTGTGCCGTCTCGGTCATGAACTGCTCGTGCACGCAGGTGAACAGGTCCTCGCGCGCAAAACCGCGCTTCACCTTGTCCTGCTCGGGCGCGACCGACACCGGATTGGTGTTCTGGATCAGCAGCGCAGTCACCGGCACGCCATTGATCAGCGCGCCGGGCTCGCCGCAAAGGATCGGCCCGATGCGCGACTGGTCGAGCGCGCGGATCGACGGGTCGATCGCGTCGTGCCCCTCGGTCATCGACTTGTTCCAGTGATAGATCGCGCCGTTGTTGTGGAACGCGCCGCCGCCTTCCAGCGCCCAGGAGCCGCGCACCGCCGCGATGCAGCTTGCCGCATGCATGTTGGCGGTGCCGTTGCGCGAGCGGCCGAAGCCGTAACCGAGACGAAAGTAGGTGCGCTTGCGCTCGGCGACGAGCCGAGCGAATTCCTCGATGGTCTCGACCGGACAGCCGGTGATGCGTGACGCCCATTCGGGCGAGCGGGTGCGAACGTGCTCTTCCATTTCGCGCGGCGCGTCGGTGTATTTTTCCAGATACGCGCGATCCGCGAAGCCGTCGCGGAACAGGCAGTGCATCACCGCGCACGCGAGTGCGCCGTCGGTGCCGGGCCGCACCAGCACGGCGAGGTCGGCCGCCTCCATGGTGCCGTTCATGTAGATGTCGACCGCGACGATCTTGGCGCCGCGCTCTTTGCGCGCACGCACCGCGTGGGTCATCACGTTGACCTGCGTGTTCACCGGGTTGGTGCCCCAGATCACCACGCAATCGGACTTCGCCATCTCGCGCGGATCCGGGCCGGCAAGCTTGCCAGTGCCGGCGATGAAGCCGGTCCAGGCCGGATTGACGCAGATGGTCGAGTGAAAGCCGGAATATTTCTTCACATGGCGCAGGCGGTTGATGCCGTCGCGCATGATCAGGCCCATCGTGCCGGCGTAGTAATAGGGCCAGACCGTTTCGCTGCCGTGACGCGCTTGCGCGGCGAGGAATTTCTCCGCCACCAGATCGAGCGCGTCGTCCCACGAGACCGGCGCGAACTGTCCGGAGCCCTTCGGCCCCTTGCGGATCAGCGGATGCAGCAGACGGTCGGGATGATGGATGCGCTCCGCATAGCGCGCGACCTTCGCGCAGATCACGCCGGCGGTGTAGAGATTGTCCTCCGCGCCGCGCACGCGGCCGATCGAGCGGCCATCCAGCACCTCGACTTCGAGCGCGCAGGTCGAAGGGCAATCGTGCGGACAGGCGGACGCGCGGATCTCGACCGGCTTGAGCGGCAGGCGGACGGACTGATTCATGGCCTGCCCAGCATAGGACGCCCGCTAGACTTTGTCGCGCTCGCGTTGCGGCTCGAGGACAATCGTTTCTTCTACTTCGACCACCTCGATGTCTTGTTCGACAACCTGGCGGCTGCGCAGCACAACATATTCGGCCGCCAGGATCAGGAACAGCAGCAGCCGCACGGACCACTTCTTCGCGGCTTCCGTCTCGGCAAAGTTGAGGTCGATGACGATATCGCCCGCGATCCACACCAGCATCGCGACGAAGGTCCAGACTTCCTCCGAATTCCAGGGCCGCCGGCGGCGGACAATGCACATTCCGGCGCAAACCACGATCAGCGCGCCGAGCCGCCCGCCCCAGGCGTGAACCGTCCCGGCCGCAGCCTCGCCGAGCCAGCCGACCACGGCGGGATCGGTACTCATGATGTCGCCCGCGACCCAGCCGAGCAGCGCGCCGCCGCCCCACACCAGCACGCGGAAGCGCTCGAGCAGCGCCATCAGAATCGCGCTGCCGGCAATGATCAGCGGCACCGAGGTCGCAAGGCCGAAGATGATCAGCGTCGCCTTGATGGCCCCCGCATGCGCGGGATCCACCGCCGCAGCGGCGAGCTCGGCCGCCGCCGCGATCGCGATCACGTTGTCGAGGCTCATCACGATGTCGGCGATCACGACGATGCGCACCGCGCGCCAGAGAGTCTCGCCGGCCTCCATCTCGGCCTCTTCGTCGGCATCCTCGGTCACGAGCTTGATCGCGACCCAGAATAGAAGTGCGCCACCGATGAGTTTCAAGAACGGGTAGGTCATCGCCTGGGCAACGACGAGCGTGAACAGGACGCGCAGGAGTACCGCGACGCCCGCACCCAGGATCATGCCCCACATGCGCTGGCGCGGCGGCAGCGACAGGCAGGCCATCGCGATGACGACCGCATTGTCACCGGAAAGGATGATATTGACGCCGATGATCTGCAGTGCCGCGATCCAGAATGGCGCGTGCGTAATGTCCTGCCACAAGAAGTCCACAGTTCACCCCTGATCTTGACCCGCCGTTCAACGGCGGCGTTCCCCATCGCGCAATCTAGCGAGGACGTGGGGCTGCTGACCAGCGGCCGACTGCCGCAGCCCTCATCCGACGATCTCGTTGCCCGAAAAGAACTGCGCGATCTCGATTGCGGCGGTGTCGGGCGCATCGGAGCCGTGCACCGAGTTCTCGCCGATCGACTTCGCGTGGACCTTGCGGATGGTTCCGGCTGCCGCCTTCGCGGGATCGGTCGCGCCCATCACGTCGCGATATTTCGCGATCGCGCCTTCGCCTTCCAGCACCTGCACCACCACCGGACCCGAGGTCATGAATTCGACCAGCTCACCGAAGAACGGCCGCGCGCGATGTACGCCGTAAAATGTCTCGGCCTGCTCGCGCGTGATGCGCACGCGCTTTTGCGCGATGATGCGCAAGCCCGCACCTTCGATGATCGCGTTGACCGCGCCGGTCAGATTGCGCTCGGTCGCATCGGGCTTGATGATCGAGAAAGTGCGCTCGACCGCCATCGGTCATTCCTCATTTTTCGTGAAGGTTCAAAGGTCGGCGGCTTATAGCGGCCGGGATAGCGAGCGGCAAGGCTGAACGTCCGTTCAGCACACGCGACACATTGTATCTTGAACCGACAGACGCGCGCGCCCGACTACCCTTGCGGATGACAGAATCCAAGAACCCAGAGGAGAACACCATGATCCGCAAGTCCATTCTCGCTGCTGCCGCCATCGCGACGCTCGGCGCTGCCGCGCTCGCACCGACCTCCGCCTCGGCGTGGGGCAAGGGTGGCTGGGGCCATCATCACGGCTTCGGCCACGGCTTCGGCTTCTATGGCGCGGGCTACGGCGTCAGCTACGTCGATGTCGTGCCGAGCTGCTACTACGTGAAAAAGATCAACCGCTTCGGCGAAGTGCGTATGATCAAGGTCTGCGAGTAATCCGACCGAACCGCCACGATCTTGATCCACCCCGGCCTCGCGAGAGGCCGGGGTGCACCGCTTGCAACGATGGTTGATGCGTGCCTGCGTTATTGCTGCGGGCAATACGCGACGCATACCAGTTCGGCGCCGCCGTTTTCGAGCGGCACCTCGGTCATGCGCAACTCGCACAGGCCGTCATCCGTCGGCCCTGCGCATTCCGGTCCAACCGGACCATCGACATAGGCGTAGGGCGTGTAGTAGCGCGAGCCGACATAGATGGCGCCAAGCGCTCCAAGCCCAACGAGCGGAAGCAGCAATCCGCCGCGGCGAACGCGAT
>JAXDOA010000429.1:0-4249 GCA_034669125.1 Hyphomicrobiales bacterium | reverse complement strand
CGAACATCTCGTCCGCAACGAGCACGGCTAAGAGATGGGCCGCCCGAGCATCATGGAACTGACGCTGAAGATTGGCGGCGGCAAGCTGACCGGCGCGTCGATCGGCGGCGGCGCGGTCGTGGTGCTGGAAGGCACGATCGAGGCTTGACCCGCGCGGTATCGCCTGCGACCACGCGCGCATGGCCGACATCCCCATCATTCCGCTCACGCGGCTCGACCTGCGCTTCGAGCCCGCGCCATGGCCGTTCGCGGACCAGCGCCGCGCCGAGATCGACGCGTATTTCGCGAAGCTGCGCGTCGAGAGGCCCGAAATGTGGAACGGGCGCGTGCTGCTGTTGCGGCGCGGCGAGATCGGCGACGGCGTTCTGCGCGGAGCGTACTCGGAGGTCGACTTCGCGAGTTTCATTGCCTGGCGCGACTGGGGCTTCCCCGACAAGGCAATCCGCAATTGCTTTGCGATGGCAGCGCTGCGGTCCACCGATGGTGCGTTTCTGCTCGCCGTGATGGGTCGTCATACGGCGACCGCGGGGCAAATCTACTTTCCGGCCGGTACGCCCGACCTGAATGATGTCGACGGCGATACCGTCGATCTGGAGCGCGGTGTGATCCGCGAACTGATCGAGGAGACTGGCCTCGGCCCTGCGGATTTCTGTGCAGAACCCGGATGGTCCGCGATGGCGCTCGGCCAGCGCCTCGCGCTGATGAAGGTCGTGCAGGCGCGCGACAGCGCCGCCACGCTGCACAAGCGCATCCGCGCATTTCTCGCGAGCCAGAAGCAGCCTGAGCTTTCGGGCATTCATATCGTGCGCGGCGTGAACGATCTGCGTCCCACCATGCCGCCCTACGTGGCGACATTTCTGACCAGCCACCTGCGCTGAAGCGGCTTGCCAAGCCGCCCCGCGCGGCGTGAACTGAGGCCCATGAAACTCACAAAGATGGTCAAGCGCTTCCGCATCGACAAGCCGGACAAGTTTCGCCTGTCTGAAGTCGACCCCGCGGAGACCTGCGGGCTCGATCTCGAAAAGGCGGAAGCCAAGGCGATGCTCGCGAACGGAGTCGAGCGGCTCGCCGGCCTGCAGGAGAGGCTTTACGCGCAGAACCGCTGGGCCGTGCTCGCGGTGTTTCAGGCGATGGACGCGGCCGGCAAGGACGGTGCGATCAAGCACGTGATGTCGGGCGTCAATCCGCAAGGCTGTCAGGTGCATGCGTTCAAGCAGCCGAGTGCCGAAGAGCTCGATCACGGCTTCCTTTGGCGTATCGCCAAGGCGCTCCCCGAGCGCGGGCGCATCGGAATCTTCAACCGCTCGCACTACGAAGAAGTTCTGGTGGCGCGCGTGCATCCGGAAATCCTCGCACGTCAGCGGCTGCCGAACGCCGGGAAGGACATCTGGGACGATCGCTTCAAGAGCATTCGCGAATTCGAGCGGCATCTCGCCCGAAACGGCACGCTGGTCCTCAAGTTCTTCCTGCATGTCTCGAAGGAGGAACAGCGCCAGCGCTTTCTTGCGCGCCTCGAAGAGCCCGGGAAGCGCTGGAAGTTCGAGATGGGCGACGTCGCCGAGCGCAAGCTGTGGGACAAATACATGCACGCCTACGAGGAGACGATCAGGCACACGAGCCGGGAGGAAGCGCCCTGGTATGTCGTGCCGGCGGACAACAAGTGGTTCGCGCGCCTCGTGATCGCCGAGGCCATGGTCGAGGCGATGGAAGGGCTGAAGCTCGAATTTCCGAAGGTCGACGGTGCGGCGCTGAAGGAGCTCGAAAAGGTGCGGCGCGCGCTGGTGGCGGAGAAGCCGGGGCGTGGGCGCAACTGATGTTTGCGATCCGGCGCTACACTGATGCGGATCATCCGGCCGTGCGCGATCTGTTCATCCGCATCAATCGCGAACTTGCGCCGCCGGAACTGCGCCAGGCGTTCGAAAGATATTTGGAGGTTTCGCTGCGCGACGAGATCGATCGCCTCGCGGATTATTACGCTGAGAAACAGGGCTCGTTCTGGGTCGCCCATGACGGCGGTCAGTTCGCCGGCATGTTCGGGCTCGAAGGTGTCGGGAGTGTCGCGGCCGAGCTACGGCGGATGTATGTCGATCCCGCGTATCGCAAGCGTGGTCTCGCCCGCATGATGCTGGAGTATGCCGAACGGATTTGCCGCGAAGCCGGTACGTCGGCGCTGACGCTCAGCACGTCCGAGCTGCAACAGGCCGCCCTCGCTTTCTATCGCAACGCCGGATACCGGCTGGTGCGCGAGGAAACTGGCGCCGCGCAGTCGAACAAGACGGTCGGCGGCGTTATCCGCCGCTACCATTTCGAGATGGATCTTCGATAGCCGCAGCGATTGGACATCATCCCTGACCTATCCGGCGCTTGCATCCGCCCCCGTGCTTCCGCTAGAAACCCGGCACCGGCAATCCCTGCGGTTAACACTCCGTTCACCGTTCTCCGCGACCTTGGGAACCGATGAAGAGGGCCGAAATGTCGATCCGCCGCGATAATCGCGCGATCGCTCCGGGAGCCGAACAGGCTCTGCCGGCCGCTGCCCTCATTCTGAACCTGCTTCTTATCAGCCCCTGAGGGCCGGTTGGGCGCATGCGCCTGGGCACTCAGGGGTTTTTGACCAACCCCTAAGCGCTCGTGACGGGCGCATTTGTCAAACACAGCGCCGCTGAGCGCACCCAAGAAGGATCAAGTCCATGACCACCACCCAATCCGAAAAGGATCGCGTCGTCATCTTCGACACGACCTTGCGCGACGGCGAGCAATGTCCCGGCGCCACCATGACGCACGAGGAGAAGATCGAAGTCGCCGAATTGCTCGACACCATGGGCGTCGACGTCATCGAGGCGGGCTTTCCGATCGCCTCGGACGGCGACTTCGCTGCCGTCCATGAAATCGCCAAGCGTACCAAGAACGCCGTGGTGTGCGGCCTCTCGCGCGCGGCATTCAATGACATCGACCGCTGCGCGGAGGCGATCAAGCCGGCGGAGCGCAAGCGCATCCACACGTTCCTGTCGACCTCGCCGGTGCACATGAAGTGGAAGCTCCAGAAAGAGCCGCATCAGGTGCTCGACATGGTGATCGCGCAGGTCACGCGCGCGAGAAACCATGTGGACGACGTGGAGTGGAGCGCCGAGGACGGCACGCGCACCGAGTTCGAGTTCCTCTGCCGCTGCGTCGAGGCCGCGATCAAGGCGGGCGCGACCACGATCAATATTCCCGACACGGTCGGCTACACGGTGCCGGAGGAATATTTCGAGATGTTCCGGCGCGTGCGTGAAACGGTCCCGAATTCCGACAAGGCCGTGTTCTCGGTGCATTGCCACAACGATCTCGGAATGGCGGTCGCGAACTCGCTCGCCGGCGTGAAGGCAGGCTGCCGGCAGATCGAATGCACCATCAACGGCATCGGCGAGCGCGCCGGCAATACCGCGCTCGAAGAGGTCGTGATGGCGATGCGCGTGCGCAACGACGTGCTGCCGTTCTGGACCAACATCGACGCTACGATGCTGACGCGTGCCTCGAAGCTGGTCGGCGCCGCCACATCGTTCCCGGTGCAATACAACAAGGCGATCGTCGGGCGGAACGCCTTCGCGCACGAGAGCGGCATCCATCAGGACGGCATGCTGAAGAACGCGCAGACCTACGAAATCATGACGCCCGAGACCGTCGGCGTGAAGCAGACCTCGCTGGTGATGGGCAAACACTCCGGCCGCCACGCCTTCCTGCACAAGCTCGAAGAGATGGGCTACCATTTGCAATCCAATCAGCTTGAAGATGCCTTCGTGCGCTTCAAATCGCTCGCCGATCGGAAGAAGCATGTCTACGACGAGGACATCGAGGCGCTGGTCGACGAGGAGATCGCGACCGCGCAGGATCGCATCAAGCTGGTCTCGCTTTCGGTCATTGCCGGCACGCGCGGACCGCAGCGCGCGACCATGAAGCTCGACATCGAGGGCAAGCAGACCCTCGAGGAATGCGAAGGCAATGGACCGGTCGATGCCACGTTCAACTGCATCAAGGCGATCGTGCCGCACGAGGCGGTCCTGGAGCTCTATCAGGTGCATGCCGTGACCGCGGGCACCGACGCGCAGGCCGAGGTATCGGTGCGGCTCTCGGAGAACGGCCGTGCCGTCACCTCCAAGGGCGCCGATCCCGACACGCTGGTTGCCTCGGCGAAGGCCTATCTCGGCGCGCTCAACAAGCTGCTGATCAAGCGCAATCGCGGCAACGGCGAGGCGCTCGTCGTCGGCGA
>JAXDOA010000428.1:0-3452 GCA_034669125.1 Hyphomicrobiales bacterium | reverse complement strand
CTGCGCGAAGGCGAGGGCTATCACTAGACGGAGCGTCAGGCTCGCCTCTCAGCACCGCGTGAGCATTCCCGCAAGACCGCGCCAACGACTGCAATTCCTCCAAAGCCGCAATCGGGCCGAGTTCCCACATTGCGATAGCCGCTCCGCCGCTGTTTCCAATATCGGCCGGATGGGCTCGACGGAGGTCGCCATGAATTTCGCACGAAACCTCACGGTATTGGCGCTGCCCTTCCTGCTGTTGGCTGGCGCGCCCGCCGCTGCCGAGGAAGCCACGGCGCCCCAGGGATCCCGCGAAGCCGAGATTGGCACCGGCCTGGTCTGCTATACGCAGGAACAGGTGGAGCGGTTCGTCTCGCTCTATGACGGCGATATCCCGGGCACTGTGAAGAAAGTAAATGACGCCGAGGGCAATCCGACGGCCTGCGGCGTCGCCACGATGGCGTATCTGCGCGGGCGCACGCTCGGAACGGCGCGGCACAAGGCTACGGCGTTTCACATTGTTCCGATCCTTGTCCTCGGCGTCGTCACCGAGTCGGGAGTGGAATCGGTGACGCCTTCGGCGTTCTTCTCCGCGATCGAGATCGAGGAGATCGAAGTCTGACGCGGATTTGATCAGCCGCGGGGCGCTTGGACATGCATTCGGGCCAGCTTCACTATCTGCCGCTCACGCCGGCATTCTTCTCCGCTCTGGCCGTCGCATTCCTCCTGCTGGTCGTCCTGATCCAGATCGGCGTTCTGCACTATGCCTACACACGCGTGGGCTTGAGCGCGCGCGCTGTCCTCTGCGTGCTGTTCGGGTCTTTGCTCGGAAGCTACGTCAACATTCCGCTCGCCGAGCTGCCCGGCCAGGAAGTGATGTCCGGGCGCGCGATCTCGTATTTTGGAATGCAATACGTCGTACCGGTCGTGGTCGATTGGCCCGGCACGGTGATCGCGGTCAATGTCGGCGGCGCGCTCATCCCCGGCCTGATGTCGCTTTATCTCCTGGTCCGCAACAGGCTGTGGGGCGTGGGCCTGGTCGCCACGGCATGCGTCGCGGCGCTTTGCCACGTTCTCGCCGATCCGGTGCCCGGTGTGGGGATTGCGCTGCCGGTGCTTGTCCCGTCTCTCGCCGCGGCGATCGTTGCCTTGCTGTTGTCACGCGAGCACGCGGCGCCGCTCGCCTACATCTGTGGCAGCCTTGGCACGCTGTTCGGGGCCGATCTGCTCAATCTCGACAAGGTGCAGGGGCTCGGCGCGCCAATCGCTTCCATCGGCGGCGCCGGAACCTTCGACGGCGTCTTTCTGGTCGGGATCGTGGCGGTGCTCATCGCCAGTCTTCGCAGGCGGCCGAAACGGCCCGTCGCGATTGTGCAGCCAAATGCGACGAGAGCGCCATGATTGTCGCCAACGATCGCCGCAAGACCATCCTCATCGCGGCAATCGCCACAAAACGATTTTCCGGCGCATGCATAGGTGTGTGCGGGAGCCATCCGTCACGAGACATGCCCAGGAAGCCGCCATGGACCCGATCTCTCGGCGCAACGTGTTGACCGTCGCCGCAGCCGGCGGGCTTCTCACCGCCGCAACGGCCGCGGGTGCGCAAACCGCGTTGCCGGCCCCGCAGCCGCAACGTCCGGGGGCTGGCGGCACCGATTACGGCCCGCGCAATCTCGAGCGCGATCGGCAGAACCCCGATCTGCTCGTGCCGCCTTCGACCGACAGCGGCACGCTGCCGAACCTGCGCTTCTCATTCTCCGATGCTCACATGCGGCTGACGTCGGGCGGCTGGACTCGCCAGGTGACGGCGCGCGAACTCGGCATCTCGAAGAACATCGCCGGCGTGAACATGCGCCTCAACAGCGGCAGCGTGCGAGAGTAGCATTGGCACAAGCAAGGTGAGTGGTCCTACATGCTGTACGGCACCGCCCGCATCACCGCCGTCGATGCGCAGGGGCGGAATTTCGTCGATGACGTGGGGGTCGGCGATATCTGGTATTTCCCCGCCGGGATTCCGCATTCCATCCAGGGCCTCGGCCCCGACGGCTGCGAGTTTCTTCTCGTGTTCGACGATGGTAGTTTCGACGAGGACGATACCTTCCTGATCACCGACTGGTTCAAGCACACGCCGAACGAGGTGCTGGGCAAGAACTTCGGCGTGCCGGCCTCGCTGTTCGGCCATACACCTGACCCGAGCCAGCGCTACATCTTCCCGGCTCCCTTGCCGGGGCCGCTCAGCAGCGACAAGATCGCGGGCGCAACCGCCGTGCCGCAGACCTTCAGTCACCGCCTGATGGCGCAGGAGCCGATCAAGACCCGCGGCGGAACGGCGCGGATCGTGGACTCAAGCACCTTCCCGGCCTCCATCACGATCGCGGCGGCGCTGGTCGAGGTCGAGCCGGGCGGAATGCGCGAGCTGCATTGGCATCCCAACGCCGACGAATGGCAGTACTACATCGAGGGTCAGGCGCGCATGGGCGTGTTCGGCGCCTCCGGTCAGGCCCGCACCTACGATTATCGCGCCGGCGACGTCGGCTACGTGCCCTTCGCCATGGGGCACTATGTCGAGAACACCGGCTCAACACCGCTGCGCTTCCTCGAAATGTTCAAGAGCAGCTACTTCGCCGACGTGTCGCTCGACACCTGGATGGCACTGACTCCACCCGAACTGGTGCAGGCGCACCTGAAGCTGGATGCGCAGGTGATGACTGCGTTGCGCAAGACGAAGGCGCCCATCGTTCCGGCCTGATCAGGAAGGAGCCGCATTGCCTGATGCGCTGCACTGCCAAAGAGAAATCCATGTCCGGACAATCCGTATCCCAATCTGTGCTGCTCTCCGCGTATCTGCGGCCGATCCTGCTACTGCTCGGCTCCAACATCTTCATGACACTGGCCTGGTACGGGCACCTGCGCTTCAAAAGCGCACCGCTTTGGGGCGTGATCCTCGCAGCGTGGGGCATCGCATTCGTCGAATATTGCCTCGCGGTGCCGGCGAACCGCTGGGGCAGCGCCGTCTATACGCCGGCGCAGCTCAAGACCATCCAGGAGGTCATCACACTGGTTGTCTTCAGCGCGTTCTCGGTGCTGTATCTCAAGCAGGCCATGACGTTGAACCAGGGGATTGGTTTTGCGCTGATCGCGGCTGGGGCTTTTTTCATCTTCCGGGGCCCGCTCTAGGCGGCGAGCCCAGCCTCTGAGGCGCTCCTGGCGCGTTCTTGCGAAGCCCCGTTGACACGTCTCGTGGTTGCAATAGCCTTGTAAGACAGATCATCGGAGCAGCGGGATGGCGGGCGATCGGTTGCCGGTCAGCCGACGGCGAGTGCGCTCTCGAGCGCGGGACGAGCGCTTTGCCGCAACACGGGTGAGCCGGGCGCCATGACCCCGCAAGCCGACATCATGGTCGCGGCGCCCCTCGATCTCGCGCGCCGCTCCGAACTTGAAAAACTCCTCAAGACAATGAACCGGCCCGACGT
>JAXDOA010000427.1:0-14554 GCA_034669125.1 Hyphomicrobiales bacterium | reverse complement strand
CCATGCACAAGGACCTGTACCGCGCCCGCGCCGCCGCGCTGAACATCATCCCGACGTCGACCGGCGCCGCCAAAGCGATCGGCCTCGTGCTGCCGGAGCTTTCCGGCAAGCTCGACGGCGCGGCAATTCGCGTGCCTACGCCCAACGTCTCTTTCATCGACTTGAAGTTCACAGCCAAGCGCGCGACCAACGTCGAAGAGGTCAACAAGGCTATTGTGGCGGCGACGCAATCAAACCGGCTGAGCAAGGTCATCGCCTGGACGAAGGACCCGCTCGTTTCCTCCGACCTCAACCACGATCCACACTCGGCCACTTTCGGGATCGATCAAACCAAGGTCATCGGCGGCACCTTTGTCCGCATCGTCGCGTGGTACGACAACGAATGGGGCTTCTCCAACCGCATGGCGGATACGTCCGTCGCGATGGGGAAGCTGCTTTAACATTCTCGCGTCATGGCCGGGCTTGACCCGGCCATCCACGTCTTAACGTTCCGCAAGCAAGACGTGGATGCCCGGCACAAGGCCGGGCATGACGAAAAGAGTATGACGCATGCCCTTCAAGACCCTCGATTCCGCTGACCTCTCCGGCAAGCGCGTGCTCGTGCGCGTCGATCTCAACGTGCCGATGGAGAACGGCAGGATCACCGATGCGACCCGCATCGAGCGCATTGCGCCGACCATCAACGAGATTTCCGCCAAGGGCGGCAAGGTGATTTTGCTCGCGCATTTCGGCCGTCCGAAGGGGCGCGACCCGAGGGAGTCGCTCAAGCCGGTCGCCGCCGAAGTCGCGCAGATCATCAAGAAACCTGTCGCCTTCGCGGACGATTGCGTCGGCGAAGCCGCGGAGGCCGCGATCGCCGGGATGAAACCCGGCGACGTTCTGCTGCTGGAGAACACCCGCTTTCATGCCGGTGAGGAAAAGAACGACCCGGGCTTCGTGGAGAAACTGGCGAAGCTCGGCGACATCTACGTAAACGATGCATTCTCGGCCGCGCACCGCGCGCATGCCTCGACGGAAGGCCTCGCCAGCAAGCTTCCCGCCTATGCGGGTCGTACCATGCAGGCGGAGCTCGAAGCGCTCGGCAAGGCACTCGACCACCCGCAGCGGCCGGTGATCGCGATCGTCGGCGGTGCGAAAGTGTCGACCAAGCTGGAGTTGCTGGAAAACCTGATTACCAAGGTCGAAGGGCTGGTAATCGGCGGCGCGATGGCCAACACGTTCCTGCACGCGCAGGGCATCAACGTGCAGAAGTCCCTCGCCGAGAAGGATATGGCCGACACCGCACGCCGCATTCTCGCCAAGGCCGAGGAAGCCAGCTGCGCCATCATCCTGCCGGTGGATGCGACTGTCGCCTTCCATTTCGCCGCGAACGCGCCGTCCCACGCTTACGGACTTGACGCTATTCCGCGCGACGGCATGGTGCTCGACATCGGCCGCCAGTCGGTCGAACGCATCAAGAGCGCGCTCGACGATGCCGCAACGCTGATCTGGAACGGCCCGCTCGGCGCATTCGAGATGCCGCCGTTCGACACCGGCACCGTGGCGGTCGCGCGCTACGCGGCCGCGCGCACCAAATCCCACGGGCTTGTTTCGGTCGCGGGCGGCGGCGACACCGTCGCGGCGCTCAATGGGGCCGGCGTTGCCGACAAGTTCAGCTATGTGTCGACGGCCGGCGGCGCGTTTCTGGAATGGCTGGAAGGCCGCAAGCTGCCCGGCGTCGAGGCGTTGCGGGCTTAAGCCGGCGGCTTCATCAGCCCCGCGGACGTCAACGCCTTGGTGATGATCGCCATCACGTCGATCGCGCCTTCGCGCCTCGCGTCAGCCTTCGGCCCATGGGATTCCGGCTCGAGAACCTCAACGCGCTCGTTGGGAATGAATTCGACGTCGTCCGGCACCAGCGGCGCGCGCTCGGTTTCGCGAACAGGTTCGCTCACGCGCGCCTTGCCGGTCAGGCCGAAAAACGTCGCGATGTGATAGGACGACGAAATTCCGGCTTCGAGCATGAACGGTCCGGCCGTGCCCCCGTGCTTGCCGGTCGCGAGCGGCGTGCCATGCGCCATCCCGGTGATGGTGTAGGACTCGATGATGTCGACGCCGTCGCGGCGCCAGACCTTGCGCGGATAGCCATCGACCCTGTCCGCCACCGGCGTGCCGTCGATGCCATGCACATCGCGCCACTGTGCGACGAGCCCTTCGGCGTTCACGGGCTTCACCGTCGCATCCAGATCGCCCTGCCAGACCGACACGCGCGGCCAAGGGCCGCGGTGGCCCGACGCGCGCCGCACCTTGTCTCCCCAGTCGCCGGCGGAGCGCGGTCTCCCCTGAAACATGCTCTCGAACGCCTCCTGCACGTTGCTGGCGCTGCCGTACGGCAATCCCGCGATGATCGCGCCCGCCGCGAACACCTCCGGGTACGTCGCCAGCATCGCGGCAGCCATCGCGCCGCCCGCCGAAAGGCCGGTGATGAAAACGCGAGAACGATCGATGCCGTGCGCGCCGATGGTCTTTTCGATCATCTGCCGGATCGAGAGCGCCTCGCCGCGGTCGCGGTCGGTGTCGCCCGGCAGAAACCAATTGAAGCAGGTCTTCGGATTGTTCGCCGGCGTCTGCTCGGCGAACAGCAGGACGAAGCCGTAGCGCTCCGCCAGCGTCGACCAGCCGGCGCCGAGATCATAGCTCGCAGCCGATTGCGTACAGCCGTGCAGCACGACGACCAGCGCCGACGGCCGCGCGAGACTCTTCGGCGCATAGGTGAACATGCGCAGCGCGCCGGGGTTCGACCCGAAGCCGGTGAGTTCCGTGAGATGCGTTGCCGCCGCCGGGCCCGGCTTGGCGGCGGTCGACTGCAGCAGCGTTGACCAATGGCGCCGATTGCGCGCCAAGGCCGCAAGGGTCTGTCCGAGTTTACGCAAGAGCTGTTCCCCTTCCCGGTGAGTGGCTTCAACGTCCTATATGGCAATTGGTTGCTGCATCGCAGCACAAATATGGTGCAACGCAACATATAGGATCGATCGCGCGCCGCGCCATGCCGCTTGTTGCGCATGTGGAGCACGCTGCGAAATAACGCCTCGGGGATAGTCAGCGCCTTCGCGCCTGCGCTAAGAGAGGCGCAATTTGGTCCCAAGCAAGAAGCAAGGAGGGGCGCATGAACCTCACGGAACTGAACCGCGTCGCCGAAGCCATGGTCGCGCCGGGGCGCGGCATCCTGGCAGCCGACGAGTCGTCCGGCACGATCAAGAAGCGGTTCGACACGATCGGCGTGGAAAACACCGAGGACAATCGCCGCGACTACCGCGAGATGATGTTCCGCACCGGCGAGGCGATGTCCAAGTACGTCTCGGGCGTCATCCTCTACGACGAAACCATCCGCCAGAAGGCCAAGGACGGGACGCCCCTCACCAAAATCATCCAGCAGGCGGGCGCGCTCCCCGGCATCAAGGTCGACAAGGGGACGAAGCCGCTGCCGTTCTGTCCCGGCGAGCTGATCACGGAAGGGCTCGACGGACTGCGCGAGCGGCTCGCCGAATACCGCGCGCTCGGCGCAAAATTCGCCAAGTGGCGCGCCGTGATCGACATCGGCGCCGGCATTCCGAGCTACACCGCCATCAAGGCGAACGCGCATGCGCTCGCGCGCTATGCGGCCCTCTGCCAGGACGAGGAAATCGTGCCGATCGTCGAGCCCGAGGTGCTGATGGACGGCGATCACGACATCGACCGCTGCTACTCGGTGAGCGAATGGGTGCTCAAGGCGACGTTCGAGGAGCTCTACTACAACCGCGTCGCGCTCGAAGGCATGGTGCTCAAGCCCAACATGGTGATTCCGGGCAAGAAATCGCCGAAGAAGGCTTCCGTTCAGGACGTCGCCGAAAAGACCGTGCGGCTGCTTAAGAGCTGCGTGCCGGGGGCGGTGCCGGGCATCGCCTTCCTCTCCGGCGGCCAGTCGGACGAGGAGGCGACGGCCCATCTCGACGCCATGAACAAGCTTGGCCCCCTGCCCTGGAAGCTCACCTTCTCGTACGGCCGCGCCCTGCAGGCCGCCCCGCAGAAAGCCTGGGCCGGAAAGTCCGAAAACGTCGTGGCCGCGCAGCGCGCCTTCGCGCACCGCGCACGCATGAACTCGCTGGCGGCGCTCGGCCAGTGGAAGCAGGATCTGGAAGGCAAAAAGGCGGCTTAACCTTTTTGCCGCATTCTCCACGGCGATGCAGGATGATCGCCGCCATTCCGCCCGATTGGGGTCGCATGGGCAAGCCATGGGGACCTCGGAGGTTTCGCGCGAAGCGCCGCGCCTTTGCCTCGTCACGCCGCCGCTCAGGCGCGCGGGCGCGATCGCGGACGAGCTTGCCGCGGCGCTGAACGCCGCCGACATCGCCGCCGTGCTGCTGCGCTTCGAACACGGCGACGAGCAGGCATTGATAGAGCGGATCGAGGCGCTGCGCATTCTGATCCAGAGCAATGGCGCGGCGCTCCTGCTCGACGGCCACCCGGAGCTGGTCGCGCGCACGCAGTCCGACGGCGCGCATCTCACCGGCGCCGCCGCCTACACGGCGGCGGCGCCCGGGCTCAAACCAAAATACATCGCGGGCTGCGGCGGGTTGCCGACACGCCACGACGCCATGCTGGCTGCCGAATCGGGCGCCGACTACGTCATGTTCGGCGAGCCGGAGAATGGCCGCCGCCCGGGCTTCGAGGCTGTGCTGGAGCGCGTTTCCTGGTGGGCCGAAACCCTGACGATTCCCTGCGTCGGCTATGCGGGCAGCCTCGACGAGGTCGAAGCGCTGGCGCGCGCCGGCGCGGATTTCGTCGCCATCGATGAGACGCTCTGGCGCGGCGGCGCGCCCGCGATCGAAGCGGTGACGCGGCGCCTCTCCGTCATGGAGCCGGCCCGATGATGCGCCGGCTGCTCATGTGCGGTATCGCGACAGCGGCCCTGCTGGCGGCGAACGCCGCGCGCGCGCAGGCGCCGATGCAGATCACGCCGCCTGCGGCGCGACCTCTGGCGAGCGTCCCGAGCAAGCCGGCGAAGAAGCCCACCATGGCGAAGCCGGCGCTGAAGAAATCGATCGACCAAAAAGCCTCGAAGTCTGCGCCTTTGCCTCCATCCTCGACGCCGAGCGCCTTCGCGCCCGAGACCGTTCCGGCTGCGCCGTTCGCCGCGCCCGAGAAGCTCCCCGCGCCGTCGCTCTCGCAGCAGGCCGCGTTGCAGCCGCAGCCGGCCGGCGCGCAAGGCGACGTCGCGTTCGGCGCGTTCCAGCGCGGCTATTACCTCGAGGCGTTCAAGGAGGCCTCGCGCCGCGCCAGCGAACAGGGCGACCCGGTCGCGATGACGCTGCTCGGCGAGCTCTACGCCAACGGCAGCGGCGTTGCGAAGGACGAGAAGAAAGCGCTCGCCTGGTTCTCGCTCGCCGCCGACCGCGGCGACCGCCAGGCGATCTTCGCGCTCGCGATGTTCCGCTTCGCGGGCCGCGGCGGCGCGCAGGATCAGGCCGACGCCGCGGCGCTGCTCGACAAGGCCGCGAAGCTCGGCCATGTCGCGGCGTCGTACAATCTCGCGCTGCTCTATCTCGAAGGCCAGCAGGTTCGCCAGGACATCGCGCGCGCCGCCGAACTGCTGCGCACCGCGGCCGATGCCGGCAGCCCCGAGGCGCAATACGCGCTCGCGACGCTCTACAAGGAAGGCAACGGCGTGCCCAAGGATCTGGTGGCCGCCGCGAAGCTGCTCGGCACGGCCGCACGCAGCGGCAACGACGCCGCACAGGTCGAATACGCGATCGCGCTGTTCAACGGCAGCGGTACGCCCAAGGACGAGAGCGCCGCCGCGGCGATCTTCCGCAAGGCCGCGCTGAAGGGCAACGCGGTGGCGCAGAACCGTCTTGCGCGCATTCTCGCGACCGGCCGCGGCGTGCCGGCCGATCCGGTGGGCGCAACCAAATGGCACACCATCGCCAAGGCGAACGGCGCCTCCGACGTGTGGCTGGAAAATTTTATGCAGTCGCTGAAGGATTCCGAGCGCGCGGCCGGCGAGAATGCGGCCCGGCTCTGGCTCGCCCATGCGGCGCCAAGGGGGTAGAGGGCACTCAATACCCTTTGTTTTGAGCCAAGTGCTAACCGGCTATGATCAAGTGACGGGCGAGTCGCTCGGCTCGGCGATTGTCAAGCTGCCATCGCGAAGCCGCGAACGTCTGGAAACTCCAAAACGTCGCTGAGGAATATGACCTCGCGCCCAGTGGTCTTTTGGCCGGCGCTGTAATTTAGCAAATACGAAACCGGATCGAAGCCACTGTATGCCTTACGAATCTCCGGAACGTCGTCGTACGATACGACCCATTTGGCCTTGCGGTGCGACTTCATTTCTCGCGCGATCCGCAGGTGATCCTCCGGCTTATAGAAATTCTTGTAGAGCTTGTGACCCTTCACGTAGTACGGCGGGTCCAGGTAGACTAACGTGTTCTTTCGCTTGATCTTCTTCTTCACGAATCCTAGTGCGTCGAGGTTGGTGACTTTGATTTGTCGTACGTAGCGCGACAGCGCTTTCAAGTTCTCTATCTGTTTGTCCTTCACCAAACGGACGCCGAGCTTCCAATCGCCGTTCTGCTCATACCCTCCGATCGGGCCAGCGCCCTCGATGATACCGGAGCGATTGGTTCGATTGAGAAAGAACGCGGAGAACCCTAGGGCGAGCATATTGTCGGCATCGCCGTCCTCCCAGATTTCTCTCTGGCGATACCACTGATCAATATTCACTGGCGTTTTCTCGATCAGCCGGCAGAACTTCTCCGTGTCATGTAGCGCGGCGCACCAAAATGAATAGATGGACTGGTCAAGGTCGTTGATCGAGATCGAGTCGACGTAGCCCATTGTAAGTAGCCGAATAGCCAGTCCCGCGCCGCCCGCATAGGGTTCGCAGTACTCGGATCCGAACAGTCCATTGAGCTTTATGAGTTCCGAGAAGAATGGAAAGAGTTTCGCTTTCCCGCCCGGGTATCGAAGCGGAGAGACGATCATTACACGTGCTTCTTGATGAACTGATCGATGCAATCACGCGCAGCGGCCACTCTGTCCGGGTTTGGAATGACGTTGCCGTGTGCGCCGAGGTTCAGGTAGCTGAGATGATCCTGCTGGAATTGCTTTATTATTTTCTTGTCGTTGACGTGAAGGATCACATGGTTGCTTCTGCAAAGGTTCAGAGAACCTTCAAGATCGAGCGAAGCCCCAGTCTTGTTCGCCTTCTGAACATCGATAATGTGCTTCAGCACTGACTCAACGATGTTGCGCAGGAGAAAAGTAGCGGAAGCCGGAAATTTCTTGGCATCGATATCCCTGGCTTCTTTCATCAATTGGACGACCAGCGCATTCGTCATCGTCGGCTGATAAGCGAAAAGAGCGTTCGGCTTCTTCCCTGCTCCCTTTGTGCCGCTCTTGCCGCCGCCTGCTCCACCAGAGGTTTTGCTGCTCTTGTTGCCAGCGCTGCCGCTGCCGGAAGTCGATGTCGTCTTGCCCTTGCCGCTCGCTCCGTAGTCAGCAAACACCGCATCGTACGATGCAGTCGCACCAAGCCCTTTCACCGGCGCGATGACGAGTTTTTTCAGGAGGTGCTTGAACTTCTTATTGGCTTCGGCAGCGAACAGGACCTCAAGGTTGGCCGAGTCATACGTGATCCCCATCTTCTCCTTGTGGCCGCTCGTCTGCAGGAAGCGAACCGGAGGATTGAAGGCGACTGCGGGATCGAGGAGCCGAGCCTTCTCATCCTGGGTCCAGCCGAAACTCAACGCCTTCTGATACAGCATGTACTCGAGAATAAGGTCTTTGACCTCGCTCTGAGTAACATTGAATACCTTGGAAAGCCTCGGCAAGGTCCAGCCGGCTTTCCACTCATCGTAGATGATCTTCCGGCTGCCCAGATATTTCCACCGCGACTTGTCGCCCAGCCCAAAGTGAGCGCTAGCCATGATCGGCATTAGCGCATCGCGATTCGGCGCAATGGTGCAATCCACGTTCGCCAGGCTCGCCAACGTGGCGGGCGCAACGTGAGGAACTGAATATCCGTTCGGAGGAGTCAGAAGTCCGGTTAGCAACTTATACGCGGCAATGCGCGTGTTGCCCTCGATGACCACGTAATTGGGGCCGAACTTGACGACGTAAGGTCTCTCGCCGCCTTGGTTGCGCCCCTCACGCGCAATCTTATGCACGAAGTCGTCAAGCTCTTCGTGTTCATAAAGGTATGAAAGGATGTCCTTCTGCGTCGAAAGCTTGGTCTGGGTAACCAGGCGAGGATTTCGATCGTCGAGAAGAATGTCCTTCAACGGCAAGGTTTCGTACTTGAACTCGGAATACATCGTGCCCCCAACCCCTTCGGCAGATAAGAGCACAGGCGCAACGTGCCGATCAACTCGCAGTTGCTCGAATTCTTTTGCGCCGCAGCGAGATTGGCGGCCCCGAGTATGCGCTTCGATTAACCGGCCCTATGGGCTAAGATGATGGCGATTCGAGCCGATCATCGGAACGAGATCATGCCTAGAATCACCGGCAGGGCGCTGAACCGCGAGCTTGGATTAGGCGCGGAGCATTCCTTGTATCATAAGGATGGCTATTGGTACGACGAACTTCAGCAATTTCCCGGAGTTCTATTCGACCGCAGCGGCTATGTGGTGTTTCCAACCAAAGCCGCATACGAGAACTCCCCGCATCTGCACCATCCGCAAAATCCAAGAGCAGACGGGCGACGGGGCACATTGAGCGTCCCCAGTCGGATATATGCAATTCCAGAGTACGTGCCCGACGATCGAGTCGCGGCCCTGCATCGCGAATAAGCAAGCAAGCCCTGCGCAAGGGACACAGCCCGTAGGTGGGTTAGGCGCGAAGCGCCGTAACCCACCATCGGGACTCGCAACGAATTCAATCGGTGGGTTACGCGCCTTCGGCGCTAACCCACCCTACGCCCCCACCCACGTTGATTTCGCGGCGCCCGACCGCTATCAGCGGCCCGAACAGCCCTTCCGATGTATCCTCGCTGCGCCCGTGTGAAGGCGCCTGGAGTCATTCGTGCCCGCCCAATCCGCTTTGCTCAACGTGATGACCGCCGCCGCGCGCAAGGCCGGCCGCAGCCTGAAGCGCGACTTCGGCGAGGTTTCGCATCTTCAGGTCTCGCTCAAAGGCCCGGCGAACTTCGTTTCCGCGGCCGACACCCGTGCCGAGGAAATCCTGCGCGCCGAATTGTTGAAGGCGCGGCCCGGCTACGGCTTCCTCGGCGAGGAAGGCGGCAGCCACGAGGGCAACGACAAGACCCACACCTGGGTGGTTGATCCGCTCGACGGCACCACCAACTTCCTGCACAGCATTCCGCACTTCGCGATCTCGATCGCGCTGGTGCGCGACGGCACGCCGATCGCCGGACTGATCTACAATCCCGCCAATGACGAGTTCTTCACCGCCGAGCGCGGCAAGGGCGCCTTCTTCAACGACCGGCGCATCCGGGTCGCTGCGCGCAAGCGGCTCGACGAGGCGGTCGTATGCTGCGCGTTGCCGCATCACGGGCGCGGCGATCTTGCGCTGTTCCGCCGCGAGATGACGGCGATCCAGGACAAGGTCGCAGGGCTCCGGCGCTTCGGCGCGGCCGCGCTTGATCTGGCTTACGTCGCGGCCGGGCGGTTTGACGCCTATTGGGAGCGCGGGCTTTCCCCGTGGGATTTTGCGGCCGGCGTGCTGCTGGTGCGTGAGGCGGGCGGGTTCGTCACCGACCTTGCCGACCGCGAGCGCACCATGGAGGCCGGCGACATCATCGCCGGCAACGAATTCATGCACCGGGAATTGCTGGGGCTGCTGGCGAACGCCTAAGGAGTTGCAGTCAAGTATATACCGTGATATATACCACGCTCGATGGAGCGAACTTTCGCTTTCGATTCGGGAAAACGTGCCGTTCTGATCGCCCGACGCGGCATCGATCTCTCGGTCGTGTCCGCCGTCTTCGATGATCGGCAACGTATCGACTATGCCGATACGCGATTTGATTACGGTGAAGAGCGCCGCGTCACGATCGGCAAGGTCGATGGCGACTTCTTCACAGTCGTCTACACATTGCGCGGTGATGTGACATGGCTCATCACCGCGTGGCCCTCCAGCCGCAAGGAGCGCGCACGCTATGGCTGATCCAATCACTTTCACCCGCCTTTCCGACGGGACGATTCTCGAACGTCAGGCAGACGGCAGCTTCCGCCCGATCGAAACCCAGATGGACTGGGATCGCATCCGTAGCCTGACTGAAGAAGAAATCGAAGAGTGGTCGCGTACCGATCCCGACCATCCCGGCACCGATGACGAGTTCTGGAAAATGGTCGACGCGCAAAAGCCCGAAAAGCAGGCGATTTCGATCAAGCTCGACAAGGACCTGCTCGCCTTCTTCAAGGCGCAGGGCCGCGGCTATCAGACCCGCATCAACGCCGTGCTGCGCCACTACATGGACCGCATGAAAAAGGCCGGTTGACCGCCACCGCAACGATTGGCGCGACGGCGCTGTGTTATTGCCGCTTCTGTGCCATCATTGCGGGCGATTCATGGGGTGGCGATACAAGCGGCTTTAAGGAACGCGCGGACCGGTCATGGCGCGAGATCTCGATCCATTCAAATTGTCCTCACCCCGGATCTTCCTGGTCCGGATGATGGTGTTCCTGATCCTGTGCGGCCTGGTCGTGGTCGTGCTGCAGAAGCAGATCGTGGTCGCCTTCATGGCCAATCCCGGCCTGAACGCGCTGATCATCGCGGTGCTGGTGATCGGCATCCTGCTCTCGTTCCGCCAGGTCATCCGGCTGTTTCCCGAGGTCCGATGGGTGAACGGTTTCCGCCTCGCCGATCCCGGGCTCGCGGTCGCGAGCCCGCCCGTGCTGCTCGCCCCGATGGCGACGATCCTGGGCGAACGCGCCGGCCGCACCGCGATCTCGCCGACCACCATGCGCGGACTGATGGACTCGATCGCGACACGCCTCGACGAGGCGCGCGACATCTCGCGCTACATGACCAGCCTGCTCGTGTTCCTCGGCCTGCTTGGCACGTTCTGGGGCTTGATCGAGACCGTCGGCTCGGTCGGCAGCGTGATCCAGAACCTGAAGGTCGGCGGCGAAGCGGGCGCCGTGTTCGACTCGCTGCGCGAAGGGCTGGCTGCGCCCTTGAGCGGCATGGGCATTTCGTTTTCGTCCTCGCTATTCGGCCTTGCCGGTTCGCTCGCGCTCGGCTTCCTCGACCTGCAGGCCGGTCAGGCGCAGAACCGCTTCTACATGGAGCTGGAGGACTGGCTCTCCACCATCGTGAGCGACCTCCACATCGATACCCACGAGGGACGCGTCGTCGCGTCGGCACCGTCCGGCGAGATGCGCTCGGCAATAGACAAGCTCAAGGAGGCGGTCGCCGAGACCGGCTCGAACCGCGCCGCCACCGCCGCGATGGCCAATCTCGCCGAGGCGATCCACGGCCTTGTCAGCCACATGCGAACCGAGCAGCAGATGATCCGCGACTGGGCCGACGCGCAGGCCGCGCAAGGGCGCGAGATGAACCGGTTGCTCGAGCGCATCGCCGGCGAGGAGCCGCGCAAGGACGAACTGCGCAAGACCGTGAGATGAGAGTACTGAGATAGCATGGCGCTCGCCCGCAGAAGCCGCGAACGCGGCATCGATTATTGGCCCGGCTTCGTCGACGCGTTGTCGACGCTGATCCTCGGCATCGTGTTTCTGCTCTCGGTGTTCGTGATCGTGCAGTTCTTCCTGTCGCAGGAAGTCACCGGCAAGGACACCGCGCTGGCCCGCCTCAATGCCCAGCTCACGCAACTCACCGAGATGCTGTCGCTGGAGAAGGTCGGCAAGGCGAACCTCGAGGACACGCTCGCCTCGTTGCGCGCGAATCTGGCGCTCGCCGAAACCGAGCGCGACCGGCTCAAGGGCGTGAACGAGGGGCTTGCGAGCGGCGGCAGCCGGGCGGGCGAGCTTGCCGGCCAGCTCGACACGCAGAAGAGCCTGACGTCGCGCGCGATGGCGCAGGTCGAGCTTCTCAATCAGCAGATCGCCGCGCTGCGCCGCCAGCTTGCCGCGATCGAGAGCGCGCTGGAAACCTCCGAGACCAAGGACAAGGAAGCGCAGGCGCGCATCGCGGACCTCGGCCAGCGGCTCAATCTCGCGCTGGCGCAGCGCGTGCAGGAACTGTCACGCTTCCGCTCGGAATTCTTTGGGCGGCTGCGCGCGATCCTCGGCAACCGCCCCGACATCCGCGTGGTCGGCGACCGCTTCGTGTTCCAGTCGGAGGTGTTCTTCGACCCGGGCCAGGCTGTGATCCAGCCGGGCGGCCGCGCCGAACTCGACAAGCTCGCGGCCGCGCTCGCCGAACTGGAGAAGCAGATTCCGAGCGATGTCGCCTGGGTGCTGCGCGTCGACGGGCACACCGACGTGCGGCCGATCGCGAGCGCGCAATTTCCCTCCAACTGGGAGCTTTCGTCGGCGCGCGCCATTTCGGTGGTGCAGTACCTGATCGGCAAGGGCATCTCGCCGCAGCGCCTGGTCGCGGCCGGCTTCGGCGAATTCCAACCGCTCGATATCGCGACAACGGACGACGCCTACCGCCGCAACCGCCGCATTGAGTTGAAGCTGACGGAGCGGTGATTCACCCCGTCTGAAACTGCAGCTTCGCGAGGCGCGCATAGAGTCCGCCGGCCGCCGTGAGTTGGGCGTGCGTGCCCTGCTCGACGATGCGGCCTTGATCGAGCACGAGGATCCGGTCGCACGACAGAACGGTCGCGAGCCGGTGCGCGATCACCAGCGTGGTGCGTCCCTGCATCAGCCGCTCCAGCGCTGCCTGCACCAGTTGCTCGCTTTCGGCATCGAGCGATGACGTCGCCTCATCGAGTAGCAGCAGCGGCGCCTCTCGCAGGATCGCCCGTGCGATGGCAATGCGCTGGCGCTGCCCGCCCGAAAGCGTCACGCCGCGTTCGCCGATCGGCGTGTCGTAGCGCTGCGGCAGCCGCTCGATGAATTCTGCCGCTGCTGCAAGCTGCGCGGCGCGCACGATGTCCGCGTCCGTGGCATTCGGCTCCCCGAAGCGGATGTTCTCGGCGATCGAGGCGCCGAAAATCGCGACATCCTGCGGCACCAGCGCGATGCGGCGGCGCAATTCGTGCGGATCGGCATCGCGCACGCGCACGCCGTCGAACGCGACCGTGCCGGCCTGCGGATCGTAGAAGCGCAGCAGCAGGTGAAACACCGTGCTCTTGCCCGCGCCCGACGGTCCGACGATTGCGACCTTCTCGCCGGGGTTCACGTGGAACGAGACGCCGTCGAGCACGAACACATCGCCCCGCGTCGGATAGGCAAAGCGCACCGCCTCGAACGCGACCTCGCCGCGCGCAGGCGCCGCGAGCGCAACCGGATGCGGCGGCGCCTTGATGTCCGGCTCGATGGCCAGCAATTCGGTCAGCCGCTCCGCCGCACCGGACGCCTGAGACAGCTCGCCCCACACCTCGCTCAATTGCCCGAGCCCGCTCGCCGCAAACACCGCGTAGAGGATGAACTGGCCGAGCGTGCCGGGCGTAGTCCGCCCCCCCAGCACATCCTGCGCGCCGACCCAGAGGATCACCACGACGCTGCCGAACACCAGGAAGATGATGATCGCGGTCAGGATCGCGCGGGCGCGCGTCGATTGCCGCGCCGCCTCGAATGCGCGCTCGACCGCGCCGGCGAAGCGCGATTGCGCGAGCTTCTCGTCGGTGAAGGCCTGCAGCGTGCGGATCGCGCCGATCAGTTCGGCCGCATAGGCCGAGGCGTCGGCGAGTGTGTCCTGCGCGGTGCGCGAGCGCCGCCGCACCAGCCGCCCGAACGCCACCAGCGGCAGCACGATGACGGGGATTGCCAGGATGACGAAGAACGACAGCCGCGGGCTGGTCACCACCATCATCACGGACGAGCCGATAAACAGCACGATATTGCGCAGCGCGACCGAGACCGACGAACCAACCGCGCTCTTGATCTGCGTGGTGTCGGCGGTGAGCCGCGAGGTGAGCTCGCCGGTCCTGGCGGTGTCGAAGAAGCCGGGCGACAATTCGGTCAGATGCGCGAACACGGAGGCGCGCAGGTCGGCGACAACGCGCTCGCCGATGATGGTGACGAGGTAGTAGCGCAGTGCGCTCGCCGCCGCGAGAACGGCGGCGACCGCGATCATCACGGCGAAATACTGGTCGATCAGCCCGATGCGTTCGGCCGAGAAGCCGAAATCGATCATGCGGCGCACCGCGAGCGGCACGATCAGGGTCGCGGCGGCGGCGATCAGCAGGGCGACCAGCGCGGCCGCGGCCTGCCCGCGATAGCGCATCACGTAGGGCACCAACGCGAGCAGCGGGCGGACCCGCACGCTTCGCGCGGGCGCGGCTTCGACCGCCGCCGCAGGTTCCTCCCGCGCGGGTGCATCGTTCATGGGCGGCGAGTTTGCATGGCGCGGCTTGTTTCGCTACCCCGCGTGGGCTATAGAGCCGCAACTTTTTCAGGGCCACGCGCCGAAAAGCGCAGGAAAATCAAAGATGAAGTCCGAT
>JAXDOA010000426.1:0-3913 GCA_034669125.1 Hyphomicrobiales bacterium | reverse complement strand
CCGACGCGTTCAACGCCGCGATGGAGCTGCAGAAGGCGAAGGCGCGGGCCTCGTGGGCGGGCTCGGGCGAGGCTGCGACCGAGACGATCTGGTTTCCGCTGCGCGAGAAGCTCGGCGCCACCGAATTCCTCGGCTACGACACCGAAGTCGCGGAGGGCGTGGTCACCGCGCTCGTGCGCGATGGCCAGGAGATCGCCGAACTCAAGGCCGGCGAGAGTGGCACGGTGGTGCTCAACCAGACGCCGTTCTATGCCGAGTCCGGCGGGCAGGTCGGCGATACCGGCGTTATGACTGCCGACGGCGTCCGTGCGCGGGTCACCGACACGCAAAAGCGCGCGGGCGATGTGTTCGCGCATTCGGTCACGGTAGAGCAGGGGGGCCTGAAGGTCGGCTCCGCGCTCGCGCTCGCGGTCGATCACGCGCGCCGTTCCGACATCCGCCGCAATCATTCGGCGACGCACCTGCTGCACGAGGCGCTGCGCGAGGTGCTCGGCGATCACGTGGCGCAGAAGGGCTCGCTGGTCGCGCCGGACCGGTTGCGCTTCGACTTCTCGCACCCCAAGCCCATGACCGCGGAGGAAATCGAGAAGGTCGAGGACATCGCGAACGATTTCGTGCTGCAGAACTCGCCCGTCACCACGCGCCTGATGGCGATCGAGGATGCGCGCGCCTCGGGAGCGCGCGCGCTGTTCGGCGAGAAATACGGCGACGAAGTGCGTGTTGTGGCGATGGGTGAGGGGGGCGGCAACGCGCTCGGCTGGTCGGTCGAGCTGTGCGGCGGCACGCATGCGCGGCGCACCGGCGACATCGGGCTGATCTCCGGCGTCACCGACGCAGGCGTCGCTGCCGGCGTGCGGCGCATCGAGGCCTTGACCGGGCGGTCGGCGCGCAAGGCCGCGAACGCGACGATTGCGCTCGCGAAGAACGCCGCCGCCGAAATGAAGGCGCCGCTGGATGAGATGCCGGCGCGGATCGGCGCGCTGCTCGACGAGCGCCGCAAGCTTGAGCGCGAACTCACCGACGCGAAGAAGAAGCTCGCGATGGGCGGCGGCGCGAAGGCCGGCGGCGAAGCCAACGGCGTGCGCATGATCGGCGACGTCAAGCTGATGGCGCGCGCGGTCGAAGGCGTCGACATCAAGGACCTGAAAAGCCTCGCCGACGAGGGCAAGAAGCAGCTCGGCTCCGGCGTGGTTGCGCTGGTGGCCACGAGCGAGGACGGCAAAGCGAGCATCGTCGTCGGCGTCACGCCGGACCTCATTGCGCGATTCTCGGCGGTCGATCTGGTGCGCAAGGCCTCGGAAGTGCTGGGAGGCAAGGGCGGCGGTGGCAAACCCGACATGGCACAGGCCGGCGGCCCCGACGGTGGCAAGGCTGGTGCCGCGCTGGCGGCGATCGAGGCCGCGCTCGGCGGATGAGCGCGCGCTATTCGGTTCACCGGTTTGATGACGCGGCGCGGCTCGGTGAGTTGCATCGGTTCGTGCAGGATGCCTTCCGCGACCTGCCGATCGACCCGCCGTCGAGCTCGCTGAAGGAAACGCTCGCCGACTTTGCGGCGCGGCTGCAACGCGACACGATCTTCGTTGCGTCAGACAGCGGCGCGCTGATCGGCAGCATCTTCTGCACGCCGGAGAATGACTCGCTCTACATCGGGCGGCTCGCAGTGCGGCCCGACTGGCGGCGGCGCGGCATTGCCAGCGCCCTCGTCGACGCCGCCAAGGCGGAGGCGCGCCGCCGCGGCGCGAAACGCATGACGCTCGGCGCGCGCATCGCGCTGCCCGGCAACGTGGCGCTGTTCCGCCGCCATGGCTTTGCGATCGTGCGCGAGACCTGCCATGCGGGCTTCACCACGCCCACCTCCTACGACATGGAACTGGTGCTGGCCTGAGGCCGGACGTTATTTCTTCAAGAACACGTAGTCCGCCGCGTAGGGAGCGTTGTAAAACGTGCCGGCCTTCTCGCACGCGCCCTCGTGACGACCGCCCACGGTGTTGATGCGCTGCACGGTCGTGATGCCGGAAAGCGCACCGCTGCCGCGGCTCGAAACCACCTCAAGCTTGAGCAGCGGAATGTCCTTCGGCGTGGCTCCGGGCGCATTTCCCGCAACCTTGCCGACCACGGCGCTGCCGTCCATGTGCTCCCAGTTCGGACCCGCGTAGTGCCGCCCGATGGTCTTGCCGTCGAGCAGCAGCGTTGCGATCGGCTCGCGGAACGCCCAGGCGAGCTTGCCGTCGGCGCCGGCCTTGCATTCGTAAACCTGCGCCCCCTCGGCGTGCCAGGTCGCAACGGCGGTCTCGCCCGGCGCCGCGATGGCGGCGGGGACTTGCGCGTGCGCGAGGCTCGGCAGCGCGACGACGAATGACAAGCCGATGAGTGCATGACGCATGGAAGTCCTCCCGGTGGCACCTAGCTTTTTCGGCCGCTGGCGAAGGCCACGACGCTAAACTAAACTTCCATCCGGAGCCACTGGGCCGACGGTCCGGTGCAGCAGTCGCAGCACTCGAAAGGAAGACCATGAGATTTCCCCGCCGCCAGTTTCTTCGTCTCGCCGGCGCAGCCGCGGCCTTGCCGGCCGTCTCGCGGCTCGCGCACGCACAAGGCTATCCGGCGCGGCAGATCCGGCTGATCATCGGCTATCCGCCCGGCGGCTCGGCCGACATCACGGCGCGGCTGATGGCACAATGGCTCGGCGAGCGGCTCGGCCAGTCCATCATCGTCGAAAGCCGGCCGGGCGGCGGCACCAACATCGCGACCGAGGCGGTGGTCAATGCGCCGCCGGATGGCTACACGCTGCTGCTCGTCGCGCCGGCGAATGCGATCAACGCCACGCTCTACGAAAAGCTCAACCATGTTTTCCTGCGCGACATCGCGCCGGTCGCGGGCTTCATCCGATTCCCGAATGTCGTGGTTGTGAATAACGACGTTCCGGTGAAGACGATCCCCGAACTGATCGCTTACGCCAAGGAGAATCCCGGCAAGCTTAATATGGCGTCGTCCGGCAACGGCTCGACGATCCACATGTCGGGCGAGCTGTTCAAGATGATGACCGGCACGAACATGGTCCACGTGCCGTATCGCGGCGGCGCGCTCGCGCTGACCGACATGATCGCCGGCCAGGTGCAAGTGATGTTCGACAATATCCCGACCGCGATGGAATTCGTGCGCGGCGGCAAGCTGCGCGGGCTGGCGGTGACCGGCGCGGCGCGCTCGGAAACGCTGCCCGAGTTGCCCACAGTGGCGGACTTCCTGCCGGGCTACGAGGCGACCTCATGGTACGGCCTCGGTGCGCCGAAGGGCACGCCGGCCGACGTCATCGAGAAGCTCAATCGCGAGGTGAACGCGATCCTCGCCGATCCCAAGACAAAGGCGCGGTTCGCCGAGCTCGGGGCAACCCTGCTTCCCGGCACGGCCGGGGAATTCGGCCAACTCGTCGCCGACGAGACCGAGAAGTGGGGCAAGGTGGTGAAGTTCTCGGGCGCGAAGGTGACGTGAGAAACGACAACGGCGCGACTCGCGTCGCGCCTGCTAGCCAAATAAATCAGCGACTTTCAGCTCGATGCCCGGCGGATCGAGGCGCAGGGCGCCCTCTGTTGAGCTGTGCGCCGTGATGCCGCCATCGGGCGCGCGCAAGTGGTGCGTGACGACGCGCTTGTCAGGATCGATGACGAGGTAATGCTGCACGCTTGGCACTTTGAAGTAGCCGATCAACTTGATCTTGCTGTCCGAACGCACCGACGAAGGAGACAATACTTCGACCACGATAAGCGGATCGGGAACAGTGAGCTGCTTTGCTGCGATGGGAGCGCCGAAATGCACGAGAACATCGGGCTCGAACGCCGTGTTCGCATCGATCGGGACCGTCATGCCATCGATAAAAATCTCGTGCGGTTGCTTGATTGATTCCAGCGCCTGTCGC
>JAXDOA010000425.1:0-17270 GCA_034669125.1 Hyphomicrobiales bacterium | reverse complement strand
CGGTCGCCCGTGGCATCGCGCAGGAGATGACGCGCGATCCCGACGTGATCTTCTTCGGCGAGGACGTCGGCAAGGCCGGCGGCGTGTTCAAGTCGACTGTCGGCCTCTACGACCAGTTCGGCCCGCGGCGCGTGCGCGACTGCCCGATTTCCGAGCAGGCGATTCTGGGCGCCGCCATGGGCGCCGCGATGACCGGCCTGAAGCCGATCGCCGAGATCATGTTCTCGGATTTCTTCGCGGTGTGCTTCGACTATATCGCGAACGAGTTTCCGAAAAGCCGTTACATGAGCAACGGCCAGCTCAAGTGCCCGCTCGTGGTGCGCACCGCCAATGGCGCCGGCTCGCGCTTCGGCGCGCAGCATTCCCAGAGCGTGGAAAACTGGGCGATGATGATCCCAGGGCTGAAGGTCGTCGCGCCCTCGACGCCGCGCGACGTGATCGGACTTCTGGCGGCCGCCGTGCGCGATCCCGATCCGGTGATCTTCTTCGAGCACAAATCGCTCTACGCCACCAAGGGCGAAGTGCCGGACGGCGAGATCGTCGACACGCTCGGCACCGCCAAGATTTTGCGGCCTGGCAAGGATGCGACGATCCTCGCGCTCGCCTTGATGGTGCCGCGCGCGCTGGAAGCCGCCGAGCGATTGAAGGCGGAACACGGCATCGACGCCGAGGTGGTCGACGTGCGCTCGCTGGTGCCGCTCGACACGCAAACGATTCTGGGTTCCGTCGGCCGCACCCACCGCTTGTTTACCGTGGAAGAGAACCCACGTTTATGCGGCTGGGGCGCCGAGATCGTGTCGATCGTTGCCGACGAGGCGTTCTACGACCTTGACGGCCCGCCGGTGCGCATCACGACGCCGCACATTCCGCTGCCCGCCGCCGACGCGCTGGAAGACGCCGTGCTGCCGACGGTGGACCGGATCGCCGAGACGGTGCGCCGCTCGCTGCAAAGCTGAAGGATTTTCATCATGGCCATGTACGACAACCTGCTCGCCAACGTGCCGACCGACCTGTGGATCGGCGGCAAGTGGCGCAAATCGTCCGACGGCGCGCGCTTCGACGTGATCGATCCGGCGACCGAGAACAAGATCGCGTCGGTCGCAAGCGCGAGCGTGGAGGATGCGAAGGCCGCAATCGACGCCGCGCAGGACGCCTTCGCGAGCTGGGCCGCGCGCAAGCCGCGCGAGCGCGCCGAGATCCTGCGCAAGGCGTTCGAGCTGATCGTGCGCGACGCCGAGCGTTTCGCCAAGCTGATCACCATCGAGAACGGCAAGGCGCTCTCGGACAGCAAGGGCGAGGTGCTCTATTCGGCCGAGTTCTTCCGCTGGAACGCCGAAGAGGCCGTGCGCAATATCGGGCAGGTGTACATGGCGCCCGCCTCCGGCGCGCGCGTGGTTGCGCAGCACCGGCCGGCCGGCGTTGCCGTGCTGGTGACGCCGTGGAATTTCCCCGCCGCGATGGCGACACGCAAAATCGGCCCGGCGCTCGCGGCCGGCTGCCCGGTCGTGCTCAAGCCCGCGTCCGAGACGCCGCTCACCATGCTGGCGCTGATGCCGCTGCTCGAGGAAGCCGGCGTTCCCGCCGGCGTCGTCAACGTGATCCCGTCGCGCCGCTCCGGCCCGGTGGTGAGCGCGATGCTGCACGATCCGCGCGTGCGCGTGGTGTCGTTCACCGGCTCGACGGAAGTCGGGCGCAAGCTGCTGCACGAGGCGGCCGACAACATCCTCAAGCCCGCCATGGAACTCGGCGGCAATGCGCCGTTCATCGTGTTCGAGGATGCCGACATCAACGCCGCGATCGAAGGCGCGATGATCGCCAAGATGCGCAACATGGGCGAGGCCTGCACGGCGGCGAACCGCTTCTATGTGCACGAGAAGGTGCACGGCGAGTTTTCCAAAAAACTCACCGACAAGATGGCCGCGCTGAAAATGGGCAACGGCCTCGACGACGGCGTGGCGCTCGGACCGCTGGTCAACGCGGAAGGGCGCGACAAGGTGGTGCATCTGGTCGACGATGCGGTGAAGAAGGGCGCGAAAATCCTGACCGGCGGCAAGAAGCCGGAAGGCCCGGGCTTCTTCTATCCGGCGACCGTGCTCGACAATGTGTCCGACGATGCCGAGATGCTGAATGAGGAAATCTTCGGCCCGGTCGCGTCGATCCAGACGTTCAAATCCGAGGACGAAGCGATCCGGCGTGCAAACGACACGATCTATGGCCTGGTCGCGTACCTCTACACCAAGGATCTCAGCCGCGGCATGCGCGTGTCGGAGAAGCTCGACTTCGGCATGATCGGGCTGAACCGCGGGCTCGTCTCCGATCCGGCCGCGCCGTTCGGCGGCATGAAGCAATCCGGCATCGGCCGCGAAGGCGCACACGAGGGCCTGCTCGAGTTCATGGAGACGCAGTACATTTCGGTGAGCTGGTAAGCGCCGCGCGGCGGGGGCAAGCATGGACGTCCTGATGCCGCAGCTCGGCGAGACCGTGGCTGAGGGCAAGATCTCGAAATGGTTCGTTGCGGCCGGCGATGCCGTGAGGCCGGGCGACAACCTGTTCGAAATCGAGACCGACAAGGTGTCGATGGAAGTGCCGGCGATCTCGGCCGGGACGCTCGCGGCCATTCATGTGCAGGCGGGTGAAATTGCCCCGGTCGGTGCCGTAGTGGCGGTCATTGCGGGCAAGGGTGAAGCGGCTGCGTCGGCGCAACCCGCACCGAAGACGGCGCCATCCCCGACGCGCGCGCCCTCGCCTGCTCCGGTTGCGGCCGTTGCGCAGCAGGTCATCAAGCCCACCATTCAAATGGAACCCTTCCGCGAGGTCCGTTCGCCGGAGAAGAACTACGGCCCGGCGCGGCTCCCCGGCGGCACCATGGTCACGCCGCTCGCGCGCCGTCTCGCGGGCGAAGCCGGCATCGATCTGGCAAACATCAAAGGCTCCGGCCCGCACGGGCGCATCGTCGCTGCCGACATCGAGACGGCGCGCAAGGCCCCTGCCCTCACGCCGACGCAAGCGCTCGCGAACATCGTTCTCACCGCCGATGTCGCACTGGCTCAGTCGCTCGCCCTGTGCGCCGACGTGAAGGCAGTTGAACTCGCCGATGTGATGATCAAGGCCTGGGCAACGGCGCTTGCCCGCGTCATGCCGCCGGAGCAGTCGGGCATTGCACTGGCCATCGGAAAAGACCGCACTGTGATCCGTGGGACGGAAAGCAAATCGCTGACCGCGATTGCGGCGGCGCGGTGCGATCCTGATGCTGCCGGCGACAAGCGGGGCGCCTCGACGGCGATCTTCATTCCCGGCGTCGCGGGCATCACCTCGATCGCCGACGTGCTCCAGCCGCCCCAGACGACGATGCTGAGCATTGGCGCCGCACGCCGCGCTCCGATCGAAGCCGCGGACGGCTCGGTGAAGTTCGTCGACATGATGACCGCGACGCTGACCTGCGATCACCGCGTCGTGGACGCCGCGCTCGGCGCCGAGCTGCTTGCTGCATTCAAGGGATTCGTCGAGCGGCCCGTCACCATGATTGTCTGACAACTGGGGGAAGCAAATATGACTCGCAAATGCATCATCTCCGCCGTCGTGATGTTCGTGATGGCGTGGGCGTTGAGCTTCGTCGTGCACGGACTCCTGCTGGCGCCGGACTACGCCGACACGCCGGGCATGCGCGCGCCGATCGAAGCGCAGAAGATCATCCACTGGCTCATCTTGGCGCAGGCGATCTTCGGCGCGGCCTTCGCGTGGGTCTATTACCAGGGCAAGGAAGACAAGCCTTGGCTCACGCAGGGCATCCGCTTCGGCCTCGCGGTCGCCTGCCTGACCGTGATCCCGACCTACCTGATCTATCACGTGGTCACGCCGGTGCCGCTCGTGCTTGCCTTCAAGCAGATCGTGCTCGACACCATCCGCGTGGTGCTGATGGGCATCGTGCTGGCGTGGATCAATCGGTAGGCGGCCCGCGCCGCCCCGATCAAATCGCCGCTTCGGTCTTGGCGTCGAACAGGTGCAGCCGCGAGGGCCGCATCGCGAGGCGTAGTCTGTCGCGCACCTTGACCTTCACGCTCGGCTCGACGCTCGCCACCATCACGCCGTCGCCGACCTTCATGTCGAGCAGGATTTCCGAGCCGAGCTGCTCGACCACCTCGATCGTCGCGTCGAAGCTGAGGTCGTCGCCGTCGGCCGCACTCGCCACGGTGAGATCCTCGGGGCGAATACCGAGCGTAACGTCGCGGCCGGCGTGTCCGCGCAGGCGCTGCGCGGTCTCCTCCGGCAGCTTGATGCGCAGGCCTGAATTCTCGGCGAGCAGCGAGCCGTTCGCCTCGGTCACCTTCACGCTGGCGAAATTCATCGCCGGCGAGCCGATGAAGCCCGCCACGAACTTGTTGGCCGGGGTGTTGTAGAGCTCGAGCGGCTCCCCCACCTGCTGCACCACACCGTCCTTCATCACCACGACGCGGTCGCCGAGCGTCATCGCCTCGACCTGGTCGTGCGTCACGTAGACCGCCGTGGTGCCGAGCCGCAGATGCAGCTTCTTCAGCTCCACGCGCATCTGCACGCGCAGCTTGGCGTCGAGGTTCGACAGCGGCTCGTCGAACAGGAACACGCGCGGATGGCGCACGATGGCGCGGCCGAGCGCGACGCGCTGGCGCTGCCCGCCGGAAAGCTGGCGCGGCTTGCGCTTGAGCAGGTCGCCGATGCCGAGGATGTCGGCCGCATCCTTGACGCGCTTCTCGATCTCGGGCTTTTCGAATTTACGCATCTTCAGGCCGAACGCCATGTTGTCATACACGCTCATGTGCGGGTAGAGCGCGTAATTCTGGAACACCATCGCGATGTCGCGGTCCATCGGCGCCAAGTCATTGACCACATTGCCGTCGATCGAGATGTCGCCCGAAGAGATCGCTTCGAGCCCGGCGATCATGCGCAGCGTCGTTGTCTTGCCGCAGCCCGACGGCCCGACGAACACCACGAATTCCTTGTCGCGGATCTGCAGGTTCACGTCTTTGACGGCGTGTACGCTGTCGTAGAACTTGTTGATGCCCTTGAGGACGACCTGCCCCATACGCTTTTACCTCAGCCCTTGACCGAGCCGGTCAGCCCGGCGACGTAGTGTTCGACGAAGAACGAATAGGCGATCGCAACCGGTATCGACCCCAATAGCGCGCCGCACATCAGCGGCCCCCAGAAGAACACATCACCGCGGATCAGCTCCGACGTGACGCCGACCGGCACCGTCTTCTGCTCGGGCGATGACAGGAACACGAGCGCATAGATGAACTCGTTCCACGACAGCGTGAACGCGAAGATGCCGGCCGAAAGGATCCCGGGGACCGCGACCGGAATGACGATGTAGAGCATCGCCTGCCAGCGCGAGGCGCCGTCGATGCGCGCGCACTCCTCGAGCTCCTTCGGCACCGCCTTGAAGTAGCCCATCATCAGCCAGGTGCAGAACGGAATGAGGAAGGTCGGATAGGTCAGGATCAGCGACCACGGCGTGTCGCCCAGCCGGTAGTTGCGGATGATCTCGGCCAGCGGAATGAACAGCAGCGTCTGCGGCACCAAGTAGGTGATGAAGATGCCGGTGCCGAGGCTGCCGGCGAACGGGAAATTCAGCCTTGAGAGCGCATAGCCGGCGAACACGCCGCACACGAGCGAGATCGCGGTCGACACCAGCGCGATGAACATCGTGTTCCACAGCCACGCGGCGAACAACGTCTCCTCGAACAGATACCGGAAATGATCCAGCGTCGGTTTCCAGGTCCAGAACGGATTGTAGTTGATCGAATTCCAGGGCCGGTAGAGCTCGCCGTCCGGGCGGACGGAGGTGATCACCATCCAATAGAACGGGAACAGCAGAAACAGCAGAAACAACGCCATGGGGATGTAGAAGAACACCCATCGTCGCCAAATCGCACCTTCGATCATGGCTCAACGCACCTCAACGCGGCGGATGTAGAGAAGCTGGACGATCACGACCAGGAACAGGACCGGGAACATGGCGAGCGAAATGGCGGCGCCCTCGCTCAACAGGCCGGTGCCGATGCCGATCTGGTAGGCGTAAGTGGCGAACAGGTGCGTCGCGTTGGCGGGGCCGCCACCGGTCATCACATAGACGATCTGGAAGTCGGCGAAGGTCTGGATCACCGAGAACAACACCACCACCATCGTCACCGGCAGCAGCAGCGGCCAGGTGATGTACCAGAACCGTTGCAGCGGTTTTGCGCCGTCGATTGCCGCGGCCTCATTGAGCTCGGGACTGATCGTCTGCAGCCCCGCGAGCAGGCTGATCGCAAAGAACGGCACGCCACGCCAGATGTTGATCACCATGATCGAGATCATGGCGAGATCGGGATCGCCCAGCCAGTTGATCCGGCCGGTGATCAGGCCGAGATGATAGAGCAACCAGTTGAGCACGCTGAAGGTCGGATCGAACATCCACTTCCACGCAAAGGTGGAGAGCACCGTCGGAATGATGAACGGCAGCAGGATGAAGGCGCGCGTGAAGGCCTTGCCGCGGAAATGGCGGTTGAGCAGCATCGCGAGCCACAGCCCGAGCGCCAGTTTGAAGACCGTGGTCACGGCCGTATACAGGAACGTGTTGTAGACCGAGGTGCGGAAGATCGAATCGTTGAAGATCTTGTAGAAGTTGGCGAGACCGACGAAATCGCCCGGCACGCCGACGCGCGAATTGGTGACCGACAACAGGATGCCGCGCACGAACGGATAGGCGATGAACATGCCGAGCAGCACGACGGTCGGCACCAGCAGCATGAAGGCGAGCCAGCGCTCGTCCTCGAGCAGCCTCAGCCTGGGGCGCGGCCCCTGCGGGGGCATGTAAACCTGGGTTTCGGCGATCGCCATGTGCTTTAAGCTTCACCTCGATCGGAGCGCCAGCGAGACGCGACGACTCAGCATAATCCCACCACGCGAGCGGCGGAGCGGGCCCCCCGATCGCGCCGCCTCCCGGCGAAGACGGCGCGACCACTCAAACCCGATGTATCCGGTCCGCGAGGGCGAAGCCGCGCGGACCGGTGCACACGTCAGACGTAGATCTTCTTCAGTTCGCTCTCAGCCCACTTGACGGCATCCTCCGCCGTACCACCCTGCACGGCTTTCGCATACATGTCGGTGACGATGTACTTGGAGAGCACCTCGGCCGCCTTCGCGTCCGCCGGCCCGGCGTAGCCCGGCGTGCGCGCGAGCCGTCCGGCGACCTTGTAGGGCTCCATGACGGGATCCTCGCCCCACACCTTGTGCTTCTCCCATTCGGGCGTGCAGGGCGTGGCGAAGCCCTTCTGCGAGACGAACCACTTCTCGTAGACCGGCTTCGAGTGCATGTACTTCAGGAAGTCCTTGGCGGCCTTCTGGTTCTTCGAGTACGTCGGCAGCACATGCGAGTGGTAGGTGTGCATCGAGAACTGGCCGGCCGGCCCCTTCGGCAGCGCCGCGTGCAGGACGTCGGTCTTGAGCTGTGCGCCCTTCTCGGTGATGTACTTGTCCGGGTTGCGCAGCGACTCGATATAGATCGACGCGCCGTTGAGCGTCGCCGAAATGGTTTGCGACAGGAACGCGCGGTTGTTGTTGGTGTCGTCCCAGGCGAGCCCGCCCTCGTCGTGCGCGTCCTTCCAGAAGCCGACCATAAACTTGACCGACTCGACGGTCTCCTTGCTGTTGATGATCACCTTGCCGCTTTCGTCGACCTCCTTGCCGCCCCATGACCACAGGTACGGATAGGAGAATGTCGGGGCGTCGCCGAAGGTGTGGCCGAGCGTCTGGCCGATCGGGCGGCCCTTGGCTTTGAGCTTCTTGCCGACCTCGCGGTACTTCTCCCAAGTGTCGGGGAACGTGTCTGCGCCGACTTCGGCGAACCAGGATTTCCGGTAAGCGATCATGCCGCCGATGACGGCCCACGGCATCGAGAGCCACTTCTTGCCGTCGTTCGAGTTGGCCTTCACGAGCGCGTAGTGCGCGCCCTCGGCCTTGGCGAGCGGCTCGACGACATCCGTCATGTCCACGCAACTCGCCGCGTAGAGCTGCGGGTGATTGTTGTTGAGCATGAACAGGTCGGGGCCGGCGCCCGACTGGATCGCCGAGGTGATGCGCGGCTGCAGGTCGTTGGCGTTCACCGTCTCGAAGTTGATCTTGACCCCGAGCGCTTTCTCAGCCTCGGGAAGCATTTCCTTGCGCAGCAACTGATCGGATGCCGGAACGAAGTCGTTCCAGCGGATCCAGTGCACCGTCGTGCCCTGCGCAAAAGCGGGCGCGCGGCCGGTGGCGAGAATGCCGGCCATGCCGCCGACAAGCGCGGTACCGCTCTTGAGCACCGTGCGTCTCGTAATCTTCTTCATCAGTGATTCCTCCCTTATGAGCGTCTGGTGATTTTCCTGTTGCCGGTTCTTGTGCCGGCTTGTTCATTCCATTCCCCGCGCCGTAGTCTTACCGGCGCGCGGCAGTCCGCGTTACGCATTCAATCGCTTGCCCGTCGCCTCGTCGAACAGATGAACGAGCATCGGATCGGGTTTGAGCCGGACTTTTTCGCCCGGGTTGAACTGATGGCGCTCGCGGAACACCGCGACGATCTCCTCGCCGCCGAGCTTGGCAAACACCTGTGTCTCGGAGCCGGTCGGCTCCACCACCACGATCTCGGCTTCGGCGCCGTCGTCCGCGATGGTGAAGTGCTCGGGGCGAATGCCGTACACCGCGGGCCGGCCGTCGGAAGCGGCGGCCGCAGCGCCCAGCGGCAGCTTCACGCCGTTCGGTCCCTCGAAGGTAGCCGTCCCGTTCACGCGCACCTTGCCCTTGAGAAAATTCATCGCGGGCGAGCCGATGAAGCCGGCCACGAACTGGTTGTCCGGCTTGTCGTAGAGATCGAGCGGCGTGCCGATCTGCTCCACGATGCCGTCATGCATCACGACGATCTTGTCGGCCATGGTCATGGCCTCGATCTGGTCGTGGGTCACGTAAACGGTGGTGGTCTTCAGCCGCTGGTGCAGTTCCTTGATCTCGGTGCGCATCGCGACGCGCAGCTTGGCGTCGAGATTCGACAGCGGCTCGTCGAACAGGAACACCTGCGGGTCGCGCACGATGGCGCGGCCCATCGCGACGCGCTGGCGCTGGCCGCCGGAGAGCTGGCGCGGGAAGCGATCGAGATAGGGGATCAGCCCGAGGATGTCCGCCGCGCGATTGACGCGGTTGTCGATCTCGGATTTCGGCGCGCCGCGCAGGCGGAGCGAGAAGCCCATATTGGCGCCGACCGTCATGTGCGGATAGAGCGCGTAGTTCTGGAACACCATCGCGATGTCGCGCTCTTTCGGCGGCACATTGTTCACAACGCGCTCGCCGATGCGGATCTCGCCGCCGGTGATGTTCTCCAGCCCGGCGATCATGCGCAGCAGGGTGGACTTGCCGCAGCCGGAGGGGCCGACCAGCACGACGAACTCGCCGTCGCCGATGGAAATATCGACGCCATGGATCACCTGCGTCGAACCGAACGCTTTCTTGACGTCGCGGATTCCGACCGACGCCATTCGTTCTCCCTCCCAAGACGTCCCGTAGCATGTTAGTTTTATTGGGACGCGCAAGTCATCGACCGTGGGCCGACGTAAGTCAATGCTACCGCAAGTCCGGCAGCCGGGGAAATCATCCTCCGGCCGGGACGGAAAGATCAAGCCGAAACCGCTCCGCCGGCCGGGCGTGCGCGGAATTTTCGCGCTTGACGGGTCCGCGGCAGACAGGGAGTCTGCCGCCCTGCCCGTTATCGCGGCGCACATTGCGGCGCACGGATTGAGACCCAATCCCATTCATCGAGGAGAAGCCTTATGCCCGGCGACAAAGCCGACGTGGTGATGTTCGGCGCCAAGCCGATCATCGAGGAAGCCCTGACCAAGGCAGGCCTGCAATTGCACAAAGCCTGGGCAGCGCCGGACTATGAGGCGTTTGTCGCCTCCATCGCGCCGAACGTGCGGGCGATTGCCGCGGTAGCCGGGCACGGCCCGGTGGACGGCGCCCTGATGGCGCGTTTCCCCAAGCTCGAAATCGTGTCGAGCTTCGGCGTCGGCTACGACCATATCGACGCCAAATGGGCCGGCCAGCATGGCGTGATCGTCACCAATACGCCGGATGTGCTCAACGAGGAGGTCGCCGACACCGCGCTCGGTCTCCTGCTCGCGACCGTGCGGCATTTGCCGCAGGCCGAAAAATACCTGCGCGCCGGAAACTGGCCGAAGCACGGCGACTACCAGCTCACGCCGTCATTGCGCGACCGCACCGTCGGCATCGTCGGCATGGGGCGTATCGGCAAGGCGATCGCGCGCCGGCTCGATGCCATGAAGGTACCGGTGGTCTATCACTCGCGCCGGCCGGCGGACGTGGCCTACAAGCACTATCCAAGTATCCTCGACATGGCGCGCGACGTAACCGTGATCGTCGTAATCACGCCCGGCGGGGCCGCGACGAAGAATCTGGTGAACGCCGACGTGCTCAAGGCGCTAGGCCCCGAGGGCATCTTGATCAACGTGGCGCGAGGCTCCGTGGTTGACGAGGCTGCCCTGGTCAAGGCGCTGAAGGACAAGACCATCCTCTCCGCCGGGCTCGACGTATTCGCCAACGAACCGAGCGTGCCGCAGGAATTGATCGACATGGAGCATGTGGTGCTGCTGCCGCATGTCGGTTCGGCCTCGCACGCGACGCGACGCGCCATGGATGAGCTGGTAGCCAACAACATCATCTCGTGGTTTGCCGGCAGGGGCGCGCTGACGCCGGTTCCCGAAACGCCGGTGAAAAAATGATGTTTGCGTGATGCTACGATCCGCTCGCCTGTTTGCCTGCATTTTGTTTGCTCTCGCGGGCGCGAGCGCCCTCGCCCAAACCTCCGCACCGCAACCCAGCGACGCGGCGCGCGCGCTCGTCGGCGTTTGGGAACTCTCCAACCCCGACCGCGACCGCAAGTGTCAGCTCACCTTCAAGCTCGACACCGCGGGGCCGGGCCGCGGCGTTGCGCTGAGCACCGGATGCGCCGCCGCGTTCCCGGACCTGCGCCAGATCGCCGCGTGGGCGATGGGCAGCGACGACGCGCTGAAACTGGTCGACCCCAAGGGCGTGGTGCTGCTCGAGCTCAACGAGGTCGAAGCCGGCATGTACGAGACCACGCCGAGCTTCACGCACTATTTCCTGCAGACGCTCGCCGCAACCAACAAGGAGCGCATCACCGACGACCTGTTCGGCGAGTGGCAGTTTTCGCGCGGCGGCAAGGCGATCTGCCAGCTCACGCTCGCCAACACCGCCTACGACACCGACAGCTTCGCGCTCGCGCTCAAGCCCGGCTGCGACCCGCTGATTGCCCGCTTTGCGCCGGTGTCGTGGCGGCTCGACCGCGGCCAGTTCGTGATGCTCGCCGCCAACGGCCAAAGCTGGCGCTTCGAGGAGAACGAGGAGAACATCTGGAGCCGCATTCCCGCGATGCGCCCGCCGATGCTGATGGTGCGGCCGTAAGGCACCTCCGCCGCATTCATCAGATCAGCGGCTCGTCGGATCGAGATTTCTTCTTGCTGCGCGTCCAGAGCACGCCCGGATAACCCTTGAGCGGCACGAGCGGCTCCTGCCCATAGGCCCATTCCGGCCTTTCATCGAACCCTATGTGATAGATCGGCTGGCGCCCGGTGCGGCTTTCAAACAGCGCGCGCGGGATATTGATCATCTTCTTAGCAGCGCGCTCGTAGATCAGCGGGGTCCCGCAGTGCCGGCAGAAGCTTCGCGCAGGGCCGTTTTGTCGGTCCTCATACCGGGTAATCTCGCCCGCCCCCGCGGTGATGCGAAACCGCTTGCGCCATGTGCCCACATAGGTCGCATAGGCGGCGCCATGCGCGACCCGGCTCGCGCGGCCGTGATCGTGCCACGCCCAGAACGCCGGATAGTCGATCTCGAAGCGCACGGCGCCGCACAGGCATTGCCCCGCGGCGGTCGAGGCATTGGAGAAGGCTTTTCGTTTCATGAGGGTCCGCGCTGAATTGAATCGGCACGAACATACAGCCTGCGGAACTCGATCGTCGACATCATGAGCCCTTCCCGGCGATCCAGGACATTGCTAGGCCGCGTACGCAGCAAAACGTTTCAGCGCAGCCCTCATACGGGCTCATCGACTTGCGCGCCATTGCGGCATATACCATGCCGCAACGGGAGCCCGCATGTTGGATGCACAAGCCTGCAACGTCCTGATGGTTTGCCCTCGCTTCGAGGCGGAGACATTCTGGAGTTTCAAGAAGACCTCCGAGGCTGTCGGCGCAAAGCATACGGCGCCACCGCTGGGATTGATCACCGTCGCGGCGCTGCTGCCGCGTTCCTGGTCGGTCCGGCTGGTCGACCGCAACACCGGGGAATTGACCGACGAGGACCTCGATTGGGCCGACCTGGTCTTCACCGGAGGCATGCTGCCGCAGGGGGGCGATACGCTCGACATCGTCGACCTTTGCCGCGCGCGGGGAAAGCCGGTCGCCGTTGGCGGGCCGAGCATCACGTCGTCTCCCCATGCCTGCCCGGCGGCGAATTTCCGCGTCCTCGGTGAAGCCGAAGGGGTCATCGACCAGTTCGTCGAAGCCTGGGAGGCGGGTGCACGCGAAGGGGTGTTCGAGGCCGAGAAATTTCAGGTTGACGTGACCAAGACGCCAATTCCCCGCTTCGATCTCCTGAAATTCGACGACTACCTCCACGTCGGCGTGCAGTTCTCGCGCGGCTGCCCCTTCACCTGCGAATTCTGCGACATCATCGAACTCTACGGGCGCGTGCCGCGCGCCAAGACCAATCCCCAGATGCTGGCAGAACTCGATGAGCTCTACCGTCTGGGTTATCGCGGCCACATCGATTTCGTGGACGATAACCTCATCGGCAACAAGAAGGCCGTGAAGGCCTTCCTTCCCGAACTCGCGACGTGGCTGGAAGCGCACGACTATCCGTTCGAGTTCACGACGGAAGCCTCGCTCAATCTCGCCGACGATCACGAACTCCTGATGCTGCTGAACCGGGCCAACTTCGTCGGGGTATTTGTCGGCATCGAGAGCCCGGACACCGCGACCCTCGTTGCGATGCGCAAAAAGCAGAATACGCGACGCAGTATTGCGGACAGTCTCCGCAGAATCTACGCAGCCGGCCTTTTCGTGCACGCAGGTTTCATCATCGGTTTCGACAGCGAGACGCAGTCGGCCGCGGATGCGATGGTCGATCTGATCGAGGAAGCGGCTATCCCGGTCTGCATGGTGGGACTCCTTTACGCGTTGCCGAACACGCAGCTCACACGCCGGCTCGAAAAGGAGGGGCGCATGCATCCTCACCTCGAGCGCAAGGATCGCAAAGATCTAAAGGGCGCGGACCAGTGCACGATGGGGCTCAACTTCGAGACATTGCGTCCGCGCGAGGAAATCCTCGCCGACTACGTGCATATTCTCAGGCGCATCTATGATCCGGTCGCCTATGCGGGCCGCCTCCAGCGGCTGGCGAAGATGCTGGAGAATTGCAGTCGCAGGCAGCCTGCCCGGCGCAATGTGGGCAAACGCGAATTGTTGCACCGGATCATGTCGAACATGCCGGAACCGCGCGACCTCTTCAGTCGCACGCTGACCCAGTGCGCCACGAGCAATCCGGCCGCGGCCCGCCGGATTCTGATATTGATGACACTCTACCAGGACGTCGGCCCGTTCGCGCGCGAAGTGATCGCAAGCATCGAAGAGATGATCGCAGGCCTCGATGCGGCCGCGCCTGCGCTACCGGCCATCGCGCACGAGGCCGCCCGTCCCGCGATGGTGAGTTGACGGCTGCGGACAAGCGGAAAACAGCCTCCGCTAGATCAGCCGCAGCCCCTTCAGGCTCGCGTGGCCTTCCTTGCCGACGATGATGTGATCGTACAGCACGACGCCGAGCGGCTTTGCGACGTTCGCGACCTGCTTGGTCATGTCGATGTCGGCCTGCGAGGGCGTCGGGTCCCCCGAGGGGTGATTGTGCACCAGGATGATCGCGGTCGCGGAGAGCTCGAGCGCGCGCTTGACCACCTCGCGCGGATAGACCGGCGTGTGGTCGACCGTGCCGTGTTGCTGCACCTCGTCGGCGATCAGCTGATTGCGCTTGTCGAGGAACAGGACGCGGAACTGTTCCTTTTCGGCGAAGGCCTGCGCGGCGCGCACGTAGTCGAGCACCGACGACCACGAGGAGAGCACCGGCCGCTTCTTGACCGCGCCTTTGGCGAGGCGATGCGCGGCCGCCTGCACGATCTTGAATTCCGTCACCGCGGCATCGCCAAGCCCGTCGACCTCCTTCAGCCGTTCCGCCGGCGCCGAGATGACTTCCGCGTAGGAGCCGAACTTTTGCAGCAATGCCTTGGCCAGCGGCTTCACGTCCCGCTGCGGGATGGCGCGGAACAGGACCAGCTCCAGCATTTCGTAATCGGCCAGCGCCTCAGGCCCGGCCTCGCGAAAGCGCGCGCGCAACCGCTCGCGGTGGCCGTGAAAATGCGGCGGGGCTTCGGCAAGGCCGGTGGGGGGGACACGCTTCGGCGGCATCCCGGCAGCATGCCCGGAATGCCGGGATTTGCAATCGGCGCGCGAGCGGGTTGGAGGCTCGGCCACACTCTCGCCCGTCTCATCAGTAAGTCTGAGACCTGCGGGCTGATCGCACGCTACAATGGAGAATGCGGATGAGCAGGTTCGCCTGGTCCTGGTGGCCACGGAACAAGAAAAAATCTCCGGACGACGCGGCGCTGTCTTCCGGACGACTTGAAGGCGGGGATCGGCGTCATCTGCTCCAGGCGCTCTCGGCGATGGCCGCCGGCGGCGCGCTGGCTGCGACGCCACAAGGCGCCGATGCGAAAGATTCAAGCGAGTTGCCGCCGCCCAAGCGCGCACTGACCGGCCGCGATGAAGCCGGCAAGTCGGTGTTCAAGTCCTTTGACGTGACGTCCAAGGTGGTGGAGATCGATTCCAATCCGGGACTGACGTTCTACGAGCTCTACATCACGGAGGGCGTGCCGCGGCTTACCGGCCTGGAGCCGGACCCGATGCTCAAGGGAACGATAGCGTTCCCCGGTCCCGGCGGCACGATGTTTCGCCTGATCTCGTACCCGCCCCGGCGCCCCGAGGGCTATCGGCCGCCGCCCGGCGTCACCTTCGAGACTGGGCTGAAGGAATTGAACGACAAGGTTCCCGGCATGGGCGACGTCATGGAGCGCGGCGCTCCGGGCATGCACACGTCGGACACCATCGATTACGGGGTCGTGGTTCGCGGCGAGATGACGTTGGAACTGGACGACGGCCAGAAGGTCCATCTGCGCCAGGGCGATACCATCGTGCAAAACGGAACCCGCCATCGCTGGCGCAACCCGTTGCCAGAGCCGTGTCTCATGGCCTTCGTGTCGGTTGGGGCGAAACGGGGCTGAGACCCGGCCGCCTTTTCGGCGTCCGCCTAAACGTAAGGCGGCTTGTGGCGGCCCTGCGGCGAGATAGTGAATACCTCGATGCCGTCCTGCGTCACCCCGACGGTGTGCTCGAACTGCGCCGAGAGCGAGCGGTCGCGCGTGACCGCAGTCCAGCCGTCGGACAGCACCTTCACGTGCGGGCGGCCGAGATTGATCATCGGCTCGATGGTGAACAGCATGCCGGGCTTGAGCACGATGCCCTCGCCGGCACGCCCGATGTGCACGATGTTCGGCTCGTCGTGGAACAGGCGGCCCAAGCCATGGCCGCAGAAATCGCGCACCACGCTCATGTGCTGCGGCTCGACGAAGCTTTGGATCGCGGCCCCGATGTCGCCGGTGGTGCGGCCTGGCTTCACCGCCGCGATGCCGCGCATCATCGCCTCATAGGTGATCTCGATCAGCCGCTCGGCTTTCCGCGGAATTTCGCCGACCGGATACATGCGGCTGGAATCGCCGTGCCAGCCGTCGAGGATCAGCGTCACGTCGATGTTGACGATGTCGCCTTCCTTGAGCGGCTTCTCGTTCGGGATGCCGTGGCAGACCACGTGGTTGATCGACGTGCAGGTCGACCTGTTGTAGCCGCGGTACATCAGGGTCGCGGGGCGCGCGCCGTGAGCCAGGGCGAACTCGAACACGAACTTGTCGATATGTTCGGTCGGCACGCCCGGTTTGACCTCGTCGGCGAGCGCATCGAGGCACTCGGCCACGAGATGCCCGGCCTTGCGCATGCCCGCGAAGGCCTCCGGGCCGTAAAGCTTGATCTGCCCGGTCTTGCGGAGCGGCGCGAACGCCGCATCGACGTAGTTCATGGGAGAAAGGTCCGATTCAGGGGCAATTTAAGCATTGGAGATGCGGGCGCAACGGGCTCGGTGTGCTCCCCTTCCCCCCGCGAAGCGGCGGGGAGGGGTCGGGGGTGGGGGGTGCTTGGCAAATTCGACGGAGAACCCCCCACCCTAACCCTCCCCGCCACTCGCTTCGCTCGTGTGGGGAGGGGACGCACCGAGCATGCGGCTCGCGCTGCAAAAACTACGCCGCGACCTTGCCGCCCAGTTCGTCATCGATATGCGCGCGGATGATCTCGTCGAAACTATCCTCGACCGTAAATCCGAGCGAGCGCGCGCGCTTGGCGTCGAACCGCGTCGGCCAGCCCGACACGATCTTGATGATCGCGGCATCCGGCTCGCGCCGGATGCGCGCGACGACGCTCTCGCCCGCGACCCGGCGCAGCGCCGCGATCTGCTCGCCGACCGTGCAGGCGACGCCCGGCATCGTGAGATTGATGCGCGGCCCGAGCGCCTCGCGCGACAGCGATGCCGCATGCACCAGGAACCCCGCGGCTGAGCGCGGGCTCGCGTGCCAGTGCATCACGCTTTCCTCGACTGGCAACACGGCTTCCTTGCCTGCCAACGGCTCGCGGATGATGTTGGAGAAGAAACCCGAGGCTGCCTTGTTTGGCGTGCCCGGCCGCACGCAGATGGTCGGCAACCGGATGCCGACGCCGTCGAGGAAGCCCTTGCGGGTGTAATCGGCGAGCAGCAGCTCACAAATGCCCTTCTGCGCGCCATACGAGGTCAGCGGCGTGTGGAAGAAGTTGTCCGGAATTTCGCTCGGGAACGGCGAACCGAACACCGCGATCGATGAGGTGAACACCAGTTTGGGGTGATAGCCGCCCGCCGGGTGGCAGCGGATCGCCTCGAGCAAGTAGTGAAACGGTACGAGATTGACGCGATAGCCTTTCTCGAAATCCTGCTCGGCCTCACCCGACACCACCGCCGCCAGATGGAAGATCGCATCCGGCCGGTCCTTCACCAGCTTACGG
>JAXDOA010000424.1:0-5047 GCA_034669125.1 Hyphomicrobiales bacterium | reverse complement strand
GAAGCATCGCCGACCGCGCCCGAGGCATGCAAGTCCTGCGTCATCCAGCCGAAGCCCGCCGGAAAGTCGGCGCGCAGGTATTTGTAGTCGCGTTCCATCGCGATGGTGGCAGGGACGAAATTCGCGATCTTCTCGCGCCGCACCAGGTCCGGGTAGGCGGCGAGCATGATCGAGGTCTCGATATCGCCGCCGTGGATACCGTGGGTATGCTCGGCCTCGGTGAACAGGCCCTCCGGGTAGCCGAAGCGGCCCCACGAGGCGTGCACAGCCAGCATATTGTGCCCCACGCGCAACTGCCGCGCCGCAAGGTCGATCAGCGCGATGTTGCCGCCGTGGCTGTTGACGATGACCAGTTTGCGGATACCAGCGCGCGAAACGCTTTCGCCGATCTCGGTGAACGCGCGCAACGCGGTTTCGGGCGAGAGCGTCAGCGTGCCACGAAAAGCGCGGTGCTCGTCCGAGGCGCCAATCGCCTGCACCGGCAGAAATACGACGCGCGAGTCTTCCGGCAGCAGCGCGCGCACGCGCTTGAGATACGCCTCGGCGATATAGGTATCGACGCCGACCGGCAGGTGCGGGCCGTGCTGCTCCACCGCCGCGACCGGCAGCACGGCGATGCGCGCGCCGCCAAATTCTTCGGTCGTAAGGGAAAGCCAGTCGGTCACGCGTCGCTCCAGCGCCTCGCCAATGTCATGCCATTGGCCTATGGTCCGCGCAAATCCCAACCCGGTGGAACAACCATGCCTTTGACGCGCCGCGCGTTCACCGCTTCGTCCCTTGCCCTGCTTGCCGCACCCGCACGCGCGCAGCAACTCGACAAGGTCTCGTTCGGCACCAACTGGGTGGCCGAAGCCGAGCATGGCGGCTTCTATCAGGCAGTCGCCGACGGCACCTACAGGAAATACGGGCTCGATGTGACCATCGTGCCGGGCGGCCCGCAGGTGAACAACCGCATGCTGCTGCTCGCGGCCAAAATCGACTTCTTCATGAGCGCAAATTCGTTGCAAGGCTTCGACGCGGTCGCGCAGAACATCCCGACAATCGTCGTCGCGGCAAGCTTCCAGAAAGACCCGCAGGTGCTGCTCGCGCATCCGGGCGCGGCGGAAAAATTCGAGGATTTAAAGAAGCTCACGCTGCTGGTTTCGTCCGAGGGCGTGCAGACCTACTACAAGTGGATGCAGGCCGAGTTCGGCTTCATCGAAAACCAGGTGAAGCCATACACCTTCAACCCGCAGCCGTTTCTGGTCGACAAGAACAGCGCGATGCAGGGCTACGTCACGTCAGAGCCCTTCGCGGTCGAGAAGGCCGGCGTGAGGCCGAAGATCTTCCTGCTCGCCGATCAGGGCTTCAACACCTACTCGACCTTGATCGAGGCGCGGCGCGAAACGGTCGAGAAGCGTCCCGACCTGGTGCAGCGCTTCGTCGATGCCTCGGCGGTCGGCTGGTACAATTATCTGTACCACGACAACAAGGCCGCGAACGAGCTGATCCGCAAGCACAATCCGGACATGAGCCAGGAGCTGATCGATTATTCGATCGGCAAGATGAAGGACTACGGCATCGTGGATTCGGGCGACAGCCTGAAGGACGGCATCGGCGCGATGAGCGACGCACGCATGGCGAGCTTCTTCGACAAGATGGTCAAGGCCGGCGTGGTCAAGCCGAACGTGGATTTCCGCAAATCGTACACGTTGCAGTTCGTCAACAAGGGCGTGGGGCTGGAGCTAAGGCCGAAGTAATCACCCGAACACCAGCTTCACCACCACACCCAGCCCCGCCATCACGGCGACCACCTCGATCAGGCTGCGGTGCAATCCGAACGCCAGCACGCCCGCGACGATCGCCAGCGCCGTTGTCTTCAGATCGAGCGCGAGCGGATCGAACGCGAACCAGCGCAACGGACCGGTGCGCATCTCGGTGACTTGCCCGAACAGCACATGCAGCGCGAACCAGACGGTGAGATTCAAGATCACGCCGACCACCGCCGCCGTGATCGCGGCGAGCGCTCCGGAGAGCCGGCGATTGCCGCGCAACTGCTCGACGAACGGCGCGCCGGCGAAGATCCACAGCATCGAGGGCGTGAACGTGACCCATGTGGTCATCGCGGCGCCGAGGATCCCTGCGGTAATCGGCGAGAACGGCGCCGGATCGCGGAACGCGGCGAGGAAGCCGACGAACTGGGTGACCAAAATCAGCGGACCCGGCGTGGTTTCGGCGAGGCCGAGCCCGTCGACCATCTCGGGCGCGGTCATCCAGTGATGCGTCTCAACCGCTTGCTGCGCCATGTAAGCGAGCAGCGCGTAAGCACCCCCGAAGCTCACCACCGCCAATTTCGAGAAAAATTCGCCAATGGTGACCAGTACATGACTGGGCCCGAACGCGAGCGCCGCGAGCCCGACCGGCGCCCACCACAGGATCACGCCGATCAGCGCCGCAAGGAAAAATTGCCGCCAGCGATCCGGCGCAGCCGGTGTCGTGACAATCGTCTCGTTCTTCAACCCAACCTGCTGCGGGGACGAACGCGCCACCAGATAGCCGATCAGCGCCGCGATCGCGACAATCAGCGGAAACGGCGCATTGAGAAAGAAGATGGCGGCGAATGCCGCGCCAGCGAGCCCGTAGAGCAACGGCGTTTTCAGCGCGCGCTTGCCGATGCGGAGCAGCGCCTCGACTACGATCACCAGCACCGCCGCCTTGATGCCGAACAGCGCGCCGTCGATCCAGGACACACCGCGCCCGAGCGCATAGGCGAGGCTCAAGCCGAGCATGAACAGCGCGCCGGGCAGCACGAACAGGATGCCGGCCACCAGCCCACCGCGCACGCCGTGCAGCGCCCAGCCGATGTAGGTCGCGAGCTTTTGCGCCTCCGGGCCCGGCAGCAGCATGCAGAAATTGAGCGCATGCAGGAAGCGCGGCTCGTCGATCCATTTCTTCTCGTCGACCAGCATGCGGTGCATCATGGCGATCTGGCCGGCCGGCCCGCCGAAGTTGATACAGCCGATTTTCAGCCAGAGCCGGAAGGCCTCGCCGAAGCTCGGCGACGCCTCGGCCCGGGCAGACGCAGTTTCCGTTTGCACCGTCATCTCACGCCGCCTTCGCGGGCCAATTGTGCCGCTCCTCAGCCGCGTGGCGCGACCAGGCGAGCAGCGCATCATAGACCATGAAGCCGCGTTCGATCATGCCGTGATCGTTGTCGCCTGCGAGCGCCGAGAGGCCGAGCGAGATCGCGTGCAGGCCGGCGGCTTCCGGCGCGAGATCGGGCCGCGCCGTATCGGCGCCCCGCACGATCAGCGCGACGCGCGCGAGATGCGGGTCCCCCTCCAGCCCGAACAGCTTGAGCATCGTGTCGAACGAGCAGCGCTCGCCCTCGTGGCTGATTTCGATGCCCTCGATGTCGAACGGGATCGCGCCGATGTCGGCCGCGATGTTCTTCACCTCCGGCGGGTCGACATAGAGAATGCGGGCCTGCGGGTCGATGAAGCGCCGGATCAGCCACGGGCAGGCCACGCGGTCGATCTTCGGCCGCCGACGCGTCACCCACAGGCTCGGCGACTTGGGCACGAAGCGGTCGAGCGCCGCCTTCGACACCACCGGAAGGCCAGCCTCGGCCCAGGCTTCGCGGCCGCCTTCCAGCACCTGCGCCGCCACCCCGCGGCCCCGCAGTTCCGCCGCCACCATCTGGCTCAGGTTATGGCCGTAGCGGCAGGCCAGCACGATCGGCCTGTCGGCCGGAAGGCGGGGCACCCAATCCGCATAGGTTTCTGGCTGCCGCCATTGTGCGGTCGGAATGACGCCCGCGCCCGCGTCGTAGATTGCGCGGCGACAGACATCGAGAATCATCGGGGCATCGGCGGTGCCGATGCTTGACCAGAGTTGCTGGGGAGAAACAAAAAAGCTCGCGGAAGACATAAGTCTCCTCCGTGGTGAGGAGACGGCGCTTGGGCCTCGCGAGCCTGACGGGGCGACCGTCGCAGACCCCGCGAGGGCGACGATTAGAGCATATCGAACGGGGGTTCAAGGCCGCATTGCACAAATCACCTCTGACAATTCGCCGCTCGCACGAGAGAGGCGCGTCCGTTAGTTTCCTGGTCATTCCGGCCGAGCGAAGCGAGAGCCGGAATTCATATCCACGATCCTTTCCGTATTGCGCGGCCTGGGGTTATGGATTCCGGGTTCGCCGCTTCGCGGCTCCCCGGAATGACCATGGAGGGACCCATGCCCAACAAAATCGATTTGTCCGGCCGCAACGCCGTCGTCACCGGCGGCGCGCAGGGGATCGGGCGGGCGATCACCGAACGGTTCCTCGATAGCGGCGCCACAGTCGCGATCTGGGACCGCGATCTCGCGTTCGCACAGAAGACCGCGAGCGAACTCAGCAATCGTGGCAAGGCCGTCGCGGTCGCCTGCGACGTCACCAAGCTCGCCGACGTGGAGCGGGCGCGCGACGATACCGTGAAGGCGCTCGGTCGCATCGACATCCTGGTCAACAACGCCGGCATCGCCGGCATGAATGCCACCACCTGGGAATACCCGGCCGCGGAATGGCAGCAGGTGATGCGCGTCAATCTCGACGGCCCGTTCCACTGCTGCCGCACGGTTGCGCCCGGCATGATCGCGCAGAACTACGGTCGCATCGTCAACATCGCCTCGGTCGCCGGCAAGGAAGGCAACCCGAACGCCTCGGCCTATTCGGTGTCCAAGGCGGGCGTGATCGCGCTGACCAAATCGCTCGGCAAGGAGCTCGCCGGCTACGATATCGCGGTGAATGCCATCACGCCGGCCGCGGCGAAAACCGCGATCTTCGACCAGATGAAGCAGGAGCATATCGACTACATGCTGTCGAAAATCCCGCGCGCGCGTTTCGTCAAGATCGAGGAGATCGCCGCGCTCGCCGCCTGGTGCGCGTCGGCCGACAATTCCTTCACCACCGGCGCAGTGTTCGACATTTCCGGCGGGCGGGCGACGTATTGAGGATCCAGCACTCACAGACCCTCATGGTGAGGAGCCGCCAAAGGCGGCGTCTCGAACCATGGCCGCGGGCTCCGCA
>JAXDOA010000423.1:0-5464 GCA_034669125.1 Hyphomicrobiales bacterium | reverse complement strand
GAGGTCGCCGCAGAACGGCGGATTCCACAGGTGCAGCGGCGGCGGGCCCTTGGCGCCCGCGCTTTTCACCGCACCCGTGATGGCCTCGAGGCCTGTCTTTGCGTCAGCCATGACCCCGAACTTGCTCATGATTTGGCCATTGTCCAAGGCCTACGGTAGCAGAATCCGGCTCCGCGCTCGCGCGAACGTGATGTGTGGATTCGGCAATCGCACTGAGGCGAAAATAGCGTAGACTCAACGGCAATAAGAGAATCAGGCCGGTTTCGCGCCATTGTGCTGGCGTGGTGTTTGCATACTTTGCGGGCAAGAGTTCGCGGGCAAGAGTTCTGGCTGGTGGCCGCCAGGACGAAAATCCAAAACAAAACAGGAGCCGACATGGCGGTCACGAGCGAGGGTCTCGAAAAGTTCGAGGACATGGTGGTGCGGGCGGCGGAAACGACCGCGGGCCAGGTCAAGGCCGCCAAGGACGCGATCGGCAAAGTCATTTTCGGTCAGGAGAAGGTGGTCGAGCAGGCGCTCATCACCGTCCTGTGCGGCGGCCATGCGCTGCTCGTCGGCCTGCCCGGCCTCGCCAAGACCAAGCTGGTCGAAACCATGGGCACGGTGCTCGGGCTCCAGGCCAAACGCATCCAGTTCACACCCGACCTGATGCCCTCCGATATCGTCGGCAGCGAGGTGCTGGAGGAAGGAACCGGCGGCACGCGCAACTTCCGCTTTCTCCCCGGCCCGATCTTCTGCCAGCTCCTGATGGCCGACGAGATCAACCGCGCCTCCCCACGCACCCAGTCGGCGCTCTTACAGGCGATGCAGGAGCAGCATGTGACCTATGCGGGCCACCGCCATGACGTGCCGCGCCCGTTCCATGTGCTGGCGACGCAGAACCCGATCGAGCAGGAGGGCACCTATCCGCTCCCCGAAGCGCAGCTCGACCGCTTCCTGATGCAGATCGACGTCGACTATCCGGACATTGCTGCCGAGCGGAAAATCGTGTTCGACACCACCGGCACCGAAGAGAGCAAGCCGAAGCCGACGATGACCGCCGACGAGTTGCTGTCGGCGCAACGGCTGGTGCGGCGCTTGCCGGTCGGCGAGTCCGTGGTCGAGGCGATCCTCAACCTCGTGCGCGCGGCACGTCCGGGTCCGGACACCGGGGATCTCGGCAAGCTTATTTCATGGGGCCCGAGCCCGCGCGCCTCGCAGGCGCTGATGCTGGTGGTGCGTTCCAAGGCGCTGCTCGACGGACGGCTCTCGCCCTCGGTCGACGATGTGCTGGAAATGGCCGAGCCGATCCTCAAGCACCGCATGGCGCTCACCTTCGCGGCGCGCGCCGACGGCGAGACCACCGAAGGCGTCATCGGCAAACTCAAGACGCGCATCGGATGACCTGATGGCGGTACCCCGGCGCGCGGATCGGCACGAGGTCAAGGCGACCCAGGGCGCGAGCGGCCAGGCGCGCGCGCTCGCCGAGTCGATGCCGCGCCTGATCCTGGAGGCGCGCAAGATCGCCGCGACCGTGATCCACGGGCTGCACGGCCGCCGCCGCGCAGGTCCGGGCGAGAATTTCTGGCAGTACCGCCGCTTCCTGTGGGGCGAGCCGGCACGCCGGGTCGACTGGCGCCGCTCCGCGCGCGACGATCATCTCTATGTGCGCGAGCAGGAGTGGGAAGCCGCGCATACGGTGTGGCTGTGGCCGGATCGCTCGCCCTCCATGAACTTCTCTTCGCCGCTGGCGATTGAGTCGAAGCTCGACCGCACGCTGCTGATCGCGTTCGCGCTCGCCGAAGTTCTCGTGCTGGCGGGCGAACGCGTCGGCATGCCGGGGCTGATGCGGCCGACCGGCAGCCGCAACGTGCTCGACAAGATCGCAAACGCCATCATCCACGATCCGACCGAGCGCGCGAGCCTGCCGCTGGCGTTCGCGCCGTCCTCGCTCGCCGAAATCGTGATGATCTCGGATTTCTGGGCCCCGCTCGCCGAGGTGCGCCACACGCTGGCGCAACTCTCCGGCACCGGCGCGCACGGCCACACCGTGCAAGTCGTCGATCCGGCCGAGGAGACGTTCCCGTACAACGGCCGCGTCGAATTCATCGAGCCCGAAGGCGCGGGCTCGATCACGGCCGGCCGCGCCGAGACCTGGAAGGCCGACTATGAGACGCGCGTCGCCGCGCACCGCGCCGCGATCCGCGCCGAGACCGACAAGGTCGGCTGGAGCTTCGCGATCCACCGCACCGACCGCCCCGCGACCGAACTGCTGCTGGCGCTGCATGCCCGCATGGGCGCGCCGCCGCCCGGTGCGGTAACGAGCGGCCGTGTCACCATGTCCGGGCAACGCGGGAGACACGCATGATCGCCGGTCTCCCGCTCGGTTTCGCGCAGCCGCTGGTGCTGCTGGGGCTGCTCAGCCTGCCGGTGCTGTGGTGGCTGCTGCGGCTGATCCCGCCCTCGCCGCGCCGCGTCGACTTCCCGCCGGCGCGGCTCTTGTTCGACATCGTGCCGAAGGAAGAAACGCCGGCGCGTACGCCGTGGTGGCTCACCTTGCTGCGCCTGACACTCGCCACGCTGCTGATCATCGCGGCCGCCGGCCCGTTGTGGAATCCGCCGCTCGCGACCACTCAGGCGTCGGCGCCGCTCGCACTGCTGATCGACGACGGCTGGGGCGCGGCCGCGACGTGGGATACGCGCGTGCGCACCGGCGAGGACCTGATCTCGCGCGCCGAGACCGACGGGCGCGGCGTCGCGATCATTCCGCTCTCCGACGTCGGGCGCGATATCTCGCTGGAAACGCCGGGCGCGGCACGCGTGCGGCTGCGCCAGATCAAGCCGAAGCCGCATACGGTCGAGCGCACCGAGATCCTGCCGGCGATCGGGCGCTTCATCGCGGCGACACCTGCGGTCGAGGTGCTGTGGCTCTCCGACGGTGTCGATGTCGCGCGCAGTGCCGAATTCGTCACCGAGCTCGGCAAACTGGTGCAGGGCAAGGCCGTCACCGTGGTCGAGGGCGGCCTCGCGCCCGCGCATGCGCTCACCGCGGCCGACAATGCGGCCGGCTCGCTCACCGTCAAGGTGCTGCGCGCCGGCATGCGCGACAACGATATCGGGCTGGTGCGCGCGCTCGATCCCAAGGGCCTCCCGCTCGGCGAAGCGCCGTTCGCGTTCAAAGGCAATGAGCGCGAAACCGACGCGACGTTCGACCTGCCGGTGGAAATCCGCAACGACATCGCGCGGCTGGAAGTCTCCGGCGAGCGTTCGTCCGGCGTGGTGCAACTGCTCGACAAGCGCTGGCGCCGCCGCTCGATCGGCGTGATCACCGGCTCGACCGCCGACACCGCGCAGCCGCTGCTCGCCTCGACATACTATCTGTCGCGCGCGCTCAATCCGTTCGCCGACGTGCGGCTTGGCGAGCGCGGCTCGCCGGCCGAAGCGGTGCGGCAATTCCTCACACAGAATCTCCCGATGCTGATCCTCGCCGATGTCGGCAACGTCGCGGGTGAAGCGCGCGAGCAGCTCTCCAAATGGGTCGACAATGGCGGCGTGCTGGTGCGCTTCGCGGGCCCGCGCCTCGCGGCTTCCGACGACGATCTCATCCCGGTGAAGCTGCGCCGCGGCGGGCGCACGCTCGGCGGCTCGCTCTCGTGGGATCAGCCGCAGCAGCTCGCGGCCTTCGCGCGCGAAAGTCCGTTCAACGGCATGGCGGTGCCGAACGACGTCACGGTCACGCGGCAGGTGCTGGCCGAGCCGGACTCCGGATTGACCGAGCGCACCTGGGCGACGCTCGCCGACGGCACGCCGCTGGTCACCGGGGCGCGCCGCGGCAAGGGCGTGATCGTGCTGTTTCACGTGACCGCCGACACGCGCTGGTCCGACCTGCCGCTGTCCGGCGCGTTCGTCGACATGCTCAAGCGCATCGTCGCGCTCGCAGGCTCGGGCGCCAACACCGAGAAGGTCGAGGCGCAGGGCGCGCGCGAGACCGTCCCGCCCACCCGCGTGCTCGACGGCTTCGGCGCGTTCATGCCGCCGCCCTCGACGGCGCGCCCGGTGCCCGCCGGCTACAGTTTCCGCGCCACCACGGATCACCCGCCCGGCTTCTATGGGCCACCGGAGGGACTGCTTGCCGTGAACACGCTCACACCCACGGACCGGCTCAACCCGATCGACTACGCGCCGCTTTCCGCGCGGCTCGAAGCGTATCGGCTCGGCGAGCCGAAGGACTTGCGCGGGCCGCTGTTCCTCGCGGCGCTCGTTCTGCTGGTGATCGACGCGCTGGTGGTGTTCTGGCTCGCGGGCGGCTTGCATCGCTTGATGCCGCAGCGGCGCCGCGTGGCGGCGGGCGTGCTTATCGCGGTCGCGGTCGGCGCCACGCTGATCGCCTCGCAGGCGTTCGCGCAGAACCGCCCGCCGACTCCGCCCGCCCCAACCGCGCAAGCCTTACCGCCCGATCCGGCGGCGGAAGAATTCGCCCAGAAGGTCACGACCGACACGCGCCTCGCCTACATCATCACCGGCGACACCGAGGTCGACAACCTCAGCAAGGCCGGCTTGGCCGGACTGACGCTGTTCCTTGTGCAGCGCACCGCGCTCGAAGCCGGCGAGCCGGTGGGACTCGATCCGGCGCGCGATGAGCTCTCGTTCTTCCCCCTGATCTACTGGCCGATCGTGCCGAACGCGCCGCGCCCCTCGCAGGCCGCGCTCACGCGCATCGACAGCTACATGAAGCAGGGCGGCACGGTGCTGTTCGACACGCGCGATTCCGTGATGGCGCCGCCCGGTCCCGGCGGCGAGTCGCGTTCGCCCGGCATGCTGGCGCTGCGCGATATTCTCGCGGTGCTCGACATTCCCGAACTGGAGCCCGTGCCGCGCGACCACGTGCTGACCAAGACGTTCTTCCTGCTGAAAGACTTTCCGGGACGTTTCTCGCAAGGCCAGCTCTGGGTCGAGGCGACCGCGCCCCCGAACGACGACGAGCCCGAGCGCCCGGCGCGCGGCGGCGACGGGGTGTCGTCGATCCTGATCACGTCGAACGACCTTGCAGGCGCCTGGGCGCAGCTCAGCAACGGGCAGCCGATGCTGCCGATGGTGCCGGGCGAGCCGCGCCAGCGCGAATTCGCGTTCCGCGCCGGCGTCAACATCGTGATGTACATCCTGACCGGCAACTACAAGGCCGACCTGGTGCATGTCCCGGCGCTGCTCGAAAGACTGGGTCAATAAATAATGGGTTTCGGAATCACATTCTCGCCGCTCGTACCCAATGAGATCCTGTTGGCCGCGCTGGCCGTTGCGCTGATCGCGGCGGTGCTGCTGCTCGTGATCCGCAGCCGCGGCTCGGTGATGCGCGCGACCGCGCTCGCCTTCGCGTCCCTCGCGCTCGCCAATCCCTCGCTGACCCGCGAGGACCGCGAGGCGCTTCCCTCCGTCGCCGTCGTGGTGGTCGACAAGAGCCCGAGCCAGGGCTTCGGCGACCGCGAGA
>JAXDOA010000422.1:0-5005 GCA_034669125.1 Hyphomicrobiales bacterium | reverse complement strand
CCGGCCGCCGCGATGTTGATGTAGCCGTCGGAGGTCTTGAACACGCCGGTGGGAATCGAGGTCGGATGATTGTTGCCGGCCTGCGGCGGGACTTCGCCGCCCGTGAGCCAGCGCGTCGCCTGGAAATCGAGCATGAAGATCTGCGCCTGCAACAGCGAGGTGTCGATCGCCTGCCCTTTGCCTGATGTTTCGCGCTCCAGCAGCGCCACCATGATGCCCATGGCGGCGAACAGGCCGGCGGTCAGGTCCGCGACCGGAATGCCCACGCGCACCGGCCCCTGCCCCGGCAGGCCGGTGATCGACATCAGCCCGCCCATGCCTTGCGCGATCTGGTCGAAGCCCGGCCGGTTGGCGTAGGGACCGTCCTGCCCGAAGCCCGAGATGCTCGCGTAGATCAGGCGCGGGTTGACGGCGGAGAGCGCCGCGTAATCGATGCCGAGGCGTTTCTTCACGTCGGGGCGATAGTTCTCGACCACGACGTCGGCCTTGGCGGCCATCTTCTTGAGCACCGCGACGCCTTCGGGCGATTTCAGGTTCAGCGTGATCGAACGCTTGTTGCGATGCAGGTTCTGGAAATCAGACCCATCGCGCGGGCCGCCCATGCCCTCGGCGTCCGCCATGTGCTCCGGCATCTCGATCTTGATGCAGTTCGCGCCCCAATCCGCGAGCTGGCGCACGCAGGTCGGGCCTGCACGCACGCGCGTGAGATCGAGCACGGTGAAGCGATTGAGCGCAGTCGAGGCCTTGGGGAAGGTCATGCGAAGTTCCAGGCGGTGTCGGGGGCCAGACAATCCCCGAAATCGCCCCCCTTTGTCCACCGCCAAAGGCTACGCAGCCATGCGGGCGCGCTGCATGTCCTGCTCGATCCGCGCTGCGAGCGCATCGCTGACGCCCGTCATCGGCAGGCGCACCTCCGGGCTGTCGATCAGCCCTGCGCGCCACAGCCAATGCTTGATCGGCGCCGGGCTGGGCTCGGCGAACAAGAGCCGCGGCAGATCGACGAGTGCGCGCCAGGCGCGCAAGGCGCCCTGCTGATCGCCCCCAGTGAGCAAGTCGCGGATCGCCGCGAACCGCGCGGTGTCGATGTGAGCGGAGGCCAGAATGCCACCGTCCGCGCCTTGCGTGAGCGCGGCATGGAACAGCGCGTCCTCGCCGGTCATGACCGAGAACTCAGGCGGCTTGGCGCGGATCAGGTCAAAGGACTGCTGCTGGTCCGCGCAGCAATCCTTCACGCCACCGATGTTGGGCAACTCGGCAAGCCGCAGCAGCGTGTCGTTGCCCATGTTCACGCCGGTGCGGTACGGAATGTTGTAGACGAGGATCGGCCGATCGGTGGCGCCGGCCAGCGCGGCGAAATGGCGATAGAGCCCCTCCTGCGAGGGCCGCGTGTAGTAAGGACACGCGATCAGGGTGCCGTCGATCGGCCACGTCGACGTTCTGGCGAGCGCCTTCACGAGCTTGCGGGTGTCGCTGCCCGACACGCCGAGATAGATGGGTGTCTTGCCGGCCACTTCCGCAGCCGCGATGGCCACAAGCCGCTCGGTCTCGTCCTCGTCGATGGTCAGCCCCTCGCCGGTCGTCGCCGCGAGTATGAATCCGTCGACCGGCTGTTCACGATAGTGGCGCACCATCCGGCGCAGCGACGCCTCATCGAGCGCGCCGTCGCGGAACGGCGTGACCAGCGGCAACCAAAGTCCCTGAATGCTCATCGTCCTTCTCCTCATGTTGGCCGGAGGAGCGGGGACGACAGAACGAAAAAGACCCCGTCCGAACCGGCGGGGCCTTGCGATCTTCGTGTGCGTTTCTCGGGTGCTTAACCGTACGACGCGCACGAAAATCCAATCCCCCACGTGGAGGATTTTTTGGATTTCAGTGCGCCGTAGCTTCGCATGCGGCATTTATCGCGGGCAAAAGCCGCGATGTCAACGAAGTCGGCGCGCCGATTCACGCGGCCGAAACCTCTCACATCTATGCTGCATGTCCCGACTTCACCAAAGATTCACCATGACGCCTGCACTCGACATCCGCGGCCTTTGCAAATCCTTCGACCGGCCGGCGGTCGCCGGCCTCGACCTCACCGTGCGGGCGGGCGAATTCTATTCGCTGCTCGGGCCGAACGGCGCCGGCAAGACCACCACGTTGCGCATGGTGGCGGGACTGCTGCCGCCGGACTCAGGGTCGATCCACATTTGCGGCATCGACGCGCTGCGCTCGCCCGTGGAGGCGAAGCAGATCGTCGCGTGGGTCTCCGACGAGCCGATGATCTACGACAAGCTCACGCCTTACGAATATCTCGAATTCGTCGCCGGGCTGTGGAGCCTCGATGCCGGCGTGGCCGAGACGCGCGCGCGCGACCTGATGGACTGGCTGGGCTTAAGCCCGCACGCGCACGAACGCTGCGAAGGTTTCTCCAAGGGGATGCGGCAGAAGGTGGCGCTGGCGGGCGCGCTGGTGCACGGGCCGCGCGTCATCATTCTCGACGAGCCGCTGACAGGCCTCGATGCCGGCTCCGCGCGGCAGGTCAAGCGCGTGCTGCGCGAGCGGGTCGCGGCGGGCGGCACCGTGATCATGACGACGCACATCCTCGAAGTCGCCGAACGCATGGCCGACCGCGTCGGCATCATCGCGGACGGACGGCTGATCGCTGAAGGTACGCTCGACGAATTGCGCGCGCAGGCGGGCCGCAGCAACGACAGCCTGGAAGACACGTTCCTCACGCTGGTCGCCGAGCAGCAGGCCGCCGCGTGACGGCAGGCTCGCTCACCTGGTTCGCCAACCACGAGCTGCGCCTCGCATGGCGCGACTTTCTCTCCATGATGACGGCAGGGCGGCGCGGGCGCGAACGCGTGGTCGCGATCGCGCTCGTTGTTTTCATCGTGTTCGCGCATCTGCTCGCCTGGTATTTCGTCGCGCGCTACGTCAACGTCGGCACCGAGCCGGACAAGCCCCCGCTGGTAGTCATCACCGGCACCGTGCTGCTCTCGTGGTCGCTCTTGATGTCGCAGGCGATGGAATCGGTGACGCGGGCGTTCTATTCGCGCTCCGACCTCGACCTGATCCTCTCCTCGCCCGCGGCGGCGCGCAAAATCTTCGCGGTGCGCATCGGCGCGATGGCGCTGTCGGTGATCCTGATGGCGGCACTGCTCGGCGCGCCGATCATCAATGTGGCGATCGCCCGCGGCGGCGCGCGCTGGCTCGGCGCCTATGGCGTGGTGATTGCGATGGGTGCGACGGCGGCGGCCTGCGCGGTCGCGTTGACAGTCGCGCTGTTCCGCACGATCGGCCCCAAGCGCACGCGGCTCGCCGCGCAGATCGTCGCCGCCGTGATCGCGGCGGTGTTCATCATCGGACTGCAGGTCGCCGCGATCCTGTCGCACGGCTCGCTGTCGCGCATGATGTTTCTGGAATCCGATACGCTGGTCGCGCTGGTGCCGGAGACCGACAGCCTGCTGTGGCTGCCGGCGCGCGCCGTGCTCGGGGACCTGAGTGCGCTGGCGATCGTGCTCGGCGGCAGCCTTGCGCTGCTCGGTCTAACGATCCTGGTCTTTTCGGCGCGCTTCGGCGATCACGCCGTCGCGGCATCGAGCGTCACCGTAACCGGCGCGCGCCAGGCTGTCCGCTCGGCGTTCCGGGCACGCTCACCCGCCCGCGTGCTGCGGCAGAAGGAATGGACGCTGCTGCTGCGCGATCCGTGGCTGGTGTCGCAGACGCTGATGCAGTTGCTGTACCTGCTGCCGCCGGCGCTGCTGCTGTGGCGCTCCTACGGCCAAGGCACCGGGGCGCTGGTGGTGCTCGTGCCGGTGCTGGTGATGGCGGCGGGGCAGCTTGCCGGCGGCCTCGCCTGGCTCGCGATTTCCGGCGAGGACGCACCCGATCTGGTCGCAACCGCGCCGGTGCTGGCGCAGAATATCGTGCGCGCAAAAATCGAGGCGGTGCTCGGCGGCATCGGACTAGCGTTCGCGCCGTTCATCGGCGCGCTAGCGTTTCTTTCGGCGTATCACGCGCTCATTGCGGCGCTCGGCGTTCTCGCTGCCGCGGCCGCCGCGACCAGCATCCAGTTCTGGTTCCGCAAACAGGCGACGCGGCGCTATTTCCGCCACCGCCAGACCGCGTCGCGCTTTGCGACATTCGCGGAGGCGTTCTCGTCGATCTCGTGGGCCGCGACCGCCGCGCTCGCGACTGGTGGAAGCTGGGCTGCGTTCTTCCCGGCCGCGATCGGGGTCGGCATTCTGGTCGCGGCGCGCTGGATGAGCCCGCACAAGGCGTAAAGAAACACGACCGGGCTCACGCCCGGCCGCGCTACTTAGAATGTGACCAGCTATGCCTCTCGGGATCACCGGGTCACGCCGCGCTTACGCGCGGCGGCCCGGTGATGACGACCAAGTGGTCGTCAGCTGCCCTCGCCGCCCGAGATGACCGGGCCAAACAACTCCCAGCGCTCGCCGGTGAACTTCTGCATCAGCATCAGCTCGATCGGATAGTAGTCGGTCGCGCGGGTGTTGATCTCGATGCCGGGGAGCGCCCGCGGCAGGACGAGGCCCTTCAGGCTCGCGGCCTGCTTCATGACGTTCTCGCGCGTGAGGTTGTCGCCGCACTGCTTGAGAACCTGCACCAGCGTCTGCGCCACGCTGTAGCCGTAGACCGTGAAGCTCGAGGTCTTGTCGCCGTCCGGGAAATACTTGTCCATGAAGGCAAGCCATTCCTTCTTGCCGGCGTCGTTGTCCCACGTCGAGTCCGTCGGATCCTTCAGGTAGCCGGTCGAGAGCACGTCCTTTGAGGCCTCAAGGCCCGCCGGCTTGAGCACCGAACCAACCGATTGCGATACGTTGTTGAGGAGGTGCAGCGGCTTCCAGCCGATTTCGTGCGCCTTCTTGATCGCCTGCGCGGCGAACTTCGGCGTGGTGACGTTGAAGAACACGTCGGCGCCCGAGCCCTTGAGCGAGACGATCTGCGAGTCGACGGTCGGATCAGCCGGCTCGTAGGGCTGCTCGGACACGATCATGGT
>JAXDOA010000421.1:0-10376 GCA_034669125.1 Hyphomicrobiales bacterium | reverse complement strand
TCATCGTGACGAATCCGTCTGATTTTGAACTTCAGTTATTCCATGAACGTCAGATCGAGGTCATTTCTACTTTTGGGCAGGATAGGACTAAGGCGATTTCAGAGCTTCTGAGCGAGTTAGCCTCATGACCGGAAAGATAGAGGTTATCTATTCTACGACCAACCCACACAAACAGGCAGAAATCAGGGCGACATGCGACTCCATACCGGTGGTCATGCCCGACGGGTCATCTGCCCTGATAGGCGATGTCTTTACGTTCGTTTTTCGAGATGGAAGGCCAGTCGAGCCACTGGAGCGTGATCTTGAGCAAATGGTGAACCACAAGGTGCTTTCGGCATACCGCACGCTTCTCGTGCCTTGTATTGCGGAGCACGCGGGCCTCGTCTTCAGTGAGCACGTTAATCAGAACTATCCAGGCGGCCTAACGCAGCCCATGTGGGATGCTCTTGGAGCTCGAAAGTTTGTTGACGAGACAAGCAGTGCAGGACGGCAGACTATCGCACGAGCGGTCATTGGATATTGCGACGGCCTCAAGGTACGATGTTTTGTTGGAGAAACAGAAGGTTCGCTGGCTGACCGCCCCAGAGGAAATCGAGAATTTTACTGGGACACCGTTTTCGTTCCTAAAGGTCAGACTTCGACTTACGCGGAGATTTGTGACGATCCGAGTAGGGGCCTGACGACCAAAGTAGCGCTGTCACAATCGACGAAGGCGCTCGTAAAGTTCCTTGAATTCAGGTTGACGGACGGTGCACCACACCTATTTCCGTAGCGCGCACCGACGATCGGCCGCGCCGGACACCACATACTCGGGCAGGCCGGCTTGGGCGGTGGTTGGGACGCTCGACAAATTTGCTAAGCGGGATGACCGGGACAAGCCCGGCTATGACGGAGAACCACCGCGACACATCGCCCTGCCGCGTTTACACGGCGTCATGCCATGCGCTATGGCGTTGCCCCCTTCAAGAGAGCAGCCGCCCCCGAATGCCCGCCTATGTCTGGAACACCAATCATCGCATGTGGAAAGTCGTGCCGCCGTTCGCGGACTCGCTCGACGTGCTCAAGGCCTACATCACCGACCCGTCGGCTTACGTCTACTGGTCGACGCGGCTGTTCCACGACGAGATCAAGGTGGGCGATGCGGCCTACATCCTGTGCACGGTCGACAACGAGGGGATCGTTGCGCGCGGTCGCGTCGAGGAGAGCCCGCGGTTGCTCACCGCGACCAACGCAAATGCCTTCGCGCATCCGGCGCGCCTGACGCCGCCCGGCTGGGACGAGGCGGTGGCGCCGTCGTCGTGGAAGACCGGGATTGCGATCGAGCGCACGTTCTGGGATGCGCCGGTTCATCGCACGATGCGGCCGGCGCACGGGGCGGTCGGGCGTTTGAGCGAGGAGCAGGTGCGGGCGATCGAGGGGGAGTTCAAGGGGAGGTGAGGGGCCCCAAATCCCCTGCGGCATCCGCACCCACATTCGCTCTTTGATTGTTCGGCAAACTCCGCCACACTGCCGGCCTCATTCGCCTGGGGAGGCACACGTGGCAAGCAAACCATCGCTCGCGGAATTGCAGCGCTATCCCGGCATGGTCCGGTGGTTCAATCCCGACCTGCTGATGAAGTTGTTGTGGCAGGTCATCGTCTCCGGCCTGTTCGGGCAATATGCCGACCGGCGGCTGATCGAGGCGGCGCTCGACACCGTGCCGGACGCCGATCTGGTCGGGCGCGCGGAGAACACAGTAAGCGCAACGCCGGACGCCGAGGGCGCGATCTGGATCGACTATGTGGCCGATCTCGGCGACGGCTTCGATGCGACCTACGCGATCGCGTATCTGCTGGCGCAGCCCGAGCTGACCGTAGATGGGCACAAGTTGCCGCGCGGTGCCGCGGTGGTGATGGGGGGCGACGAGGTCTACCCCACGTCGCGGCGCGAGGACTACAAGCAACGGATGCAAGACCCGTATGCCTTCGCGCTGCCGGACCACAAGGCCGCGCCGCATCCGCGCATGCTCGCGCTGCCCGGCAATCACGACTGGTACGACGGGCTGGTGACGTTCCTCGCGTTCTTCTGCCGTGCGAAGGCGACGCGCTTCGGCCAGTGGCGCACCGCGCAGCGGCGCAGCTATTTCGCCGTGAAGCTGAGCGAGGTTTGCTGGCTGTGGGCGATCGATATCGCGCTGGTCGCCGATATGGACCAGCCGCAGGCCGATTACTTCGTGGCGATCGCCACGGCGATGCCGCAGGGCGCCAACATCATCCTCTGCAGCGCGGAGCCCGGCTGGTATAAGGCCGAGCAGAACGGCGATTCATTCCGCACGCTGAGCTACGCCGCCTGGATCGCGGAGAATGCCGGCAAGGCGCTGCGCATCCCGCTCATTTTGTCCGGCGACACGCATCATTACAGCCGCTATTCGGGCCCGAAGGGCAGCCAGTACATCACCTCGGGCGGCGGCGGCGCCTTCCTGCACGGCACGCACGGGATGCCGGAGGAGATCCGCGCCGACTGGCTGCGTGACAACGCCGCCGTGCTCTCGCTCAAGACCGAGCCGGACGGCGATCACAAGCCGTGCGCGCGCGAGGCGCTCTGGCCGACGCGGGGGAAGAGCCGCAAGCTGCTGTGGGGCAATTTGAAGTTTCCCGTCAGCAACTGGGATTTCGCGTTGCTGCTCGGCGGCATCTACTGGCTCTTAGCCTTCGCGATGTCGCAGCTGCCGCGCGGCGACGTCATGTTTCTCGTGGCGGCGTTCCTTGCCGTCGGGTTCACGGCTTACGCCGGATATCAGGAGGGATGGAAGCCGAAGATCATCGTGCTGTCGCTGATCCATGCGGCGTTGCATATCGTGGCGCTGTTTGCGCTGTTGTGGCTGCTGCACCGGATCGACGCGCAGTTCCTGCATCTGCGCGCCGGGCCATGGTGGCTGTGGCTCATCGCCATGGGGATCCTCTTCATTCCGGTCGGCGGCGCGATCGCGGCGTTCCTCTTCGGCCTCAACCTGCTGGTGACCTGCAGGTGGTTCAACATGAACCACAACGATGCGTTCAGCGCGATGCAACTGTTCGACTACCGTCACTTCCTGCGCATCCGCATTCTGGGCGATCAGATCACCGTCTATCCGATCGGGCTGCAACGCGTGCCGCGCCGCAAGGAGTGGAAGGACAATCCGGCGTCGCCCGCCGATCCGAACGCGCCGTATTTCGTCCCGAGTTCGCCGATGGTGCCGCACCTGATCGAGCGGCCGATCGTGATCAGCGGCTGGAAGACTCCGCCGACCGGCGAGGTGAAGAAGCCGCAGGAATTGCCGAAGAGCGGGTAGCGATCTCGCCTCACGATTGCGGGCGGACCCGCGGACAGCTCCCGCCGTCTGCCCCGCGCATCGTGTAGGCCCACGTGTAGCCCCCGCTCGTGCCGGTTTTCGCAAGGCCGAGCTTGGCGCCGGGCTGGGCATCATCGGCGCCGGTATAGACGTTCTTCTCGTTGTACCAGCATGTGAGCAGGCGTTGCTGCGCCTGGGCGGAAGTCCCGGCCAGACCAGCCGCTGACGCCACTCCGAGGACAGCGAGGCATACCAGGCTTTTCAACGCCCACATGGGGTTCTCCTGAGGTTGAGGGCAGCCGTATAACACGCTACAGGCGCATACGTTCCGGCGTCAATTCAGAACCACGCTGGAGGAGGCTGGTCAGGAGTTGTCGTTGATGCGCGCTGTGCCTTTAGCCCGCCGGGTTGACCGACGTCGGGCGACGTACGAATTGCCGAAGAGCGGGTACGCGCCGGTGCAGCGGGCGATGCCGCCGGCGCACGGGCGGTGGGGCGGCTGACCGACGAGCAGGTGCGGGCGATCGAGGGGGGAGATTGGGGGGAGGTGAGTTGCGGGCGACAGTCGAGCCACCCGTCATGGCCGGGCTTGACCCGGCCATCCACGTATTCTGCTGACCGCGCGCGGCGGTTGCGATCCTACTGGGTCAGCGGCTCGAACTTGTGCGCAAGGCCGAACGAGCTGACACCGCGCAAGTGTCCCGTTTGTTTCTGGCGGCAAACCTCCTGGCCGCGGTCATCCCGATAGATCAGGTTATAGGTGAAGGGGAGGTCGAGGTTGACGTTCTTCCAGGTCGTGGTGGCGCGGATGGTCTTGCCTGGCGCGACCGGCACGCTGACCGACCAGCCTGTCGTCACGCTGTTCGAATCCGTGGTGGACTGGCCCCTGCTTTTCTTGATCGAGCTGGAGTGTTGATACTGGTAGCTGAATTCGGCCTGAGCCACATCCTTTTTTCCGAACGTGAATTTCGCGCCGACCGAGTGCGTGTCCGACTCGGCAGTCTCGTTGTTCCACGAAATCGTCTCGGTGTGGGTCAACTGACTCTGCTGGCTGTAGTTCACGATCGGGGTTGATTCCGAACTGTTGCGCAAGGTCTCCGAGAAAATCTGTGCAGGGGCGAGCGCCAGGGCCTGGTCGAGTGCCGCGGTGTCGTATTGGATCGACCCTACGTCGATGGTCGCCCGGTTGCCGAAGGAGAAACCCGCCCGGTCGAGATATCCGCCGGATCGCCCATTGATGGAGCGCAGCGGACGCCCGGCGCTGCTGATCTGAAAATAGTCGCCGCCGCCCCCGCCGTAGCAACTCGGCGCCGCGCCGTTGACCGAAAAGCAGAGTCGGTCGACATAGCCGCCGGCCCCGCCGGTAATCTCTGTGATGTAGTCGCCGGGCTTCAACGTCAGGGACGAGTAGCTGCCGCCGGGGTTTCGGCCGCCGCCGCCGTGCAGCGGGGCAAATCCCGACTCGCCGTAGGTCACCTTGATCGCGTCGACGTAGCCGCCCGCCCAGATCTCGATTTTCGTTATTTCGCCGGACGCCGCATAGCTCCTGTCATCGAACGGGTCGCCGCCCCCGCCGCCGACCTCTCGGGCGACGGAGAGAATCTTGTCTTCCGGTCTGCAGTCGGCAGCCTCGGCCGCCGCGATCCCGCACAGCAGGATGGCGGGCAAGATCGCGCCCGACGCCACGTGTGCATGGTTGCGCCGCCGATGTCGCCGAACCGAAGTGAGATGTCCGGACGCCGTCGTGCTTCTCATGATCATGGCTGTGTCCTCTGGTGGTTGGAACGATTGTTCTCTGCCGTGCCTGTCTGACGAATTCATTCAAGCCGCCAACAATTTTAAGATGTAAGGAGGACAGAATGTTGCCGAAGAAGGGCAGGGGATTTCCACAACAACCCTACGCAGGCAGCATCGCGGACGCCTTGAACCAGCAGCTCGGCCAGACGCATCAAGCGGTCAAGACGCTGCGCCGCTGGACCGGCGCGGGGGAGCGTACGGTCAAGAACTGGCTTGCGGGGCGGTGCGGCCCGAGCGGTCCGCATCTCGTCGCGCTGATCCGCCATTCCGATGCGGCGCTGGAGACGTTGTTGCGGCTGGCCGGGCGGCCGGAGTTCGCAGCGACAAACAGTCTGCTCGCATTGCGCGACGAATTCGCCGCGACACTCAAGCGGATCGACGCATTGATCGGCGAGCGCCCAATTCCCCAACGGCGTCGTTGATGTGCAATCCTAAACCCTCACCCGGTCGCTGCGCTCGCCGACCTTTCGCGATGGAAAACGTGAAGCGAGCCTGCGCACCGCCAATCCAAACAAAACAGCCGGCCCCTTCGGGCCGGCCGCTCCATTCCACCTCACTCCTCGGCGCCTGCCGGCGCCCTCGCGTCAGCTCAATCGCACTTGCGCCGCGTCACCGTGCGGGTGCTGCCGTCCGGCCCGGTCTCGGTCACCGAAACGGTCCTGCAGTCGTTGCCGCGCACTTCGCGCTCGATGATCCGCTCCTCGCGGCGCGGGGGTGGCGGCTCGCCGATGCGGACGCCGACGCCCGGAACCTCGACCGCAACCTGAGCCTGCGAGGCCGGCGCAAAGGCCGTGAACGCAGCGGTGGCGGCAAACAGCACAAACCAATGTTTCATGGCGCTTCTCCGTGTTAAGTCCTGCGGCCCAACGTGCTAGAGGGGGCAGGGGTTCCGCCGGTTCCGGTTCCGGACGGCGTTTTCCCGCGAATAAAGCTGAGGACTTTCCATGAGCGTGCGCGCCGGCCGCGAGTTCCTGTCGATCCCGGGGCCGACCGTCATCCCGGATGCCGTGCTCGCCGCCATGCAGCGGCCGGCGGTCGATATCTATTCGGGGCCGCTGGTCGCGCTCACCGACGGGCTGCTCGCGGATGTCTCGAAGATGTTCCGCACGCAAGGGCGCTCCTACATCTACGCCGCCAACGGCCACGGCGCCTGGGAGGCAGCCCTCACCAATGTGCTCTCGCGCGGCGACAAGGTGCTGGTGCTGGAAAGCGGGCGCTTTGCGATCGGCTGGGGCGAGGCCGCGCGCATGCTCGGCGCCGAGGTCGAGGTGCTGCCGGGCGATTTCCGCCGCGCGGTGCGCGCGGAAGCCGTCGAGGCGCGGCTCAAGGCCGACGCCAAAGGCGAGATCAAGGCGCTGCTCGTTGCGCAGATCGACACCGCCTCGGGCGTGGTCAACGACATTGCGGCCATCAGCGCGGCGATCCGCGCGGCCGGTCACGGCGCGCTGCTGATGGTCGACGTGGTCGCCTCGCTCGGCTGCGTGCCGTTCGAGATGGACGACTGGGGCGTGGACGTCGCGATGTCCGGTTCGCAGAAAGGCCTGATGACGCCGCCGGGCCTCGGCTTCGTCGCGGCGGGCAAGCGCGCGCGCGAGGCGCACCAAAAGGCCGGCATGCGCACGCCCTACTGGGACTGGACATTCCGCGACGGCGATCTGCATTACCACAAATATTGCGGCACGCCGCCGGAACATCTCTTGTTCGCGTTGCGCGCCGCGCTCGACATGCTGTTCGCGGAAGGGATGGAGGCCGTGTTCCACCGCCACCGCCTGCTCGCCGAGGCGACGCGCCGCGCGGTCGGCACCTGGGCGGAGGGGCAGGCGATCGCGTTCAACGTGTCCGAGCCGGAGGAGCGCTCCGATACGGTCACCGCCATCGTCACGCGCAACGGCGAGAGCGCGCAGCCGCTCGCCGATTATTGCCGCGACAAGTGCGGCGTGGTGCTCGGCCGCGCGCTCGGCCAGGCCGAGGGCAAGGGCTTCCGCATCGCGCACATGGGGCACGTGAACGCGCCGATGATTCTCGGCACGCTCAGCGTGGTGGAAATGGCGATGGCGGCGCTCGGCATGCCGCACGGCCGGGGCGGCGCGCAGGCCGCGGTGGAGTTTCTGGCGAAAAGCGTGCCGGCTTAACGTTCATTCACACAAGTTCCGCGCGCTTGAACGCGCGCGCCGTCATCACATATCTGACGCACGCGTGCGTATCTTGGCACACGCGATTCGCGAACAGGTGCGTGACCTCAGATGACCATTGCGACGTTGTTGCCGCCGCTGCCGCATTTCCTGATGTGTCCGCCGCAGCATTTCGCGGTCACGTACAGCATCAATCCCTGGATGGACCCGGCCGCGTGGGCCGACCGCGGCGACGCCTTGCACGCGGACGCTGCCGCACAATGGACTGCGCTGCATGCGGCGCTGCGGGCGAGCGGCGCCGCGATCGAGATGGTCGCGCCGCGCGAGGGCTTGCCCGATCTGGTGTTCACCGCCAATGCGGCGGTGGTGCTCGACGGGAAGGCACTGCTCGCGCGCTTCCGCCATCCCGAGCGCCAGAGCGAGCAGCCGGTGTTCCTGGCGGGCTTCCGCGCGTTGCAGGCGCGCGGGTTGATCGACGATATCATCGAGATGCCGGAAGCGCTCGCGCTCGAAGGCGCGGGCGATTGCCTGTGGGACCCCAAGCGCGCGCTGTTCTGGATGGGCTGCGGTTTCCGCTCGGATGCGGCGGCGGCGCGGGTGGTGGAGGAGACGTTCGGCGTGCCCTGCGTGGCGCTGACGCTGGCCAATCCGAGCTACTACCACCTCGACACCGCGATGTGCGCGCTCCCCTGCGGCGCGGTTATCTTGTATCCGGGCGCATTCACGCCTGCGGCGCTCGATCTGTTCCACGCGCGCGTGGCGCCGGCCGACCGCATCGCGCTGGACGCCGCGGACGCTGCGTACTTCGCCGCCAATGCGGTGGTGGTCGGCCAGACGATCGTGCTGTCGTGCGCCAGTGCGGCGCTGCGCGGTGCGCTCGAGGCGCGCGGCTACACGGTGGTTGAGACGGAACTCGGGGCGTTCCAGCGCTCCGGCGGGTCGGCCTGCTGCCTGACGCTGCGGCTCGATCACGTCTCGCAGGCACACGCGGTCGCGGCGCCGCTTCTGGCCACGGCCAACTGATGGCCGCAGAGCCGCGCTAGCGCGCGAGCTTCCACTCTTTTACGCCGTCTTTGTCCTTGGCGTCCGCCCGAGCGATCGTCTTGATCGCGAGCGGCGCCATGCCGGACTTCGCGCTGATCTCGCGGTCCTGCGCCTCGATCACGGCGCGCGCCGGCTCATCGCCGTCGAGCCCGCCGAGCAGTTCGGCCGGCACCTTGCGGTTGGAGCGCTGCGTGCCGTCCTCGTAAATGACGTTGAACAGCACGAATTCGCCGCTGGCGCGCGTTCCCGGTTTCCGAGCCATGTTCTTGTTCCTTGTATGCGCGTGCCCGGGGCCGAATTACCCGCCGGAACCGCGGATTGCAAGCAAAAGCCCGGCACGAATGCCGGGCTTCCGTATCGGATCGAAGTCTTAGGCTTCCTGCAGATTGGTCGCCGCCGACTTGCCGCTCTTGCGATCGGCTTCGATGTCGAACGTCACCTTCTGCCCCTCGGCGAGGCCGCGCATTCCGGCGCGCTCGACCGCGGAGACGTGAACGAACACGTCCGGGCCGCCGCCGTCCTGCGCGATGAAGCCGAAGCCCTTTTGGCCGTTGAAAAATTTCACAGTACCGTTAGCCATAGTCATCTCCCTGAAACGCACAATCGCGTTCATTGCCCGTGCAAACCATTTGCGCGGGCGCATATCCGGATTCGGCGTTGTCTAGGAATGAGCCCTGTAACGGGCGCGAGGCCAGAGCGGCAAAATCGCGAACACCGGGTATGTAGGGTGTCGCGGCCCAATATGCAAACGCCGCGATCGGCCGTCCGCGCGCCAAACCCTGCAGGCCGGGGCGTGCAGACATTGCCATCGGCTGCCTCGCAGGGCATCACTTCGCCAGATCGAAGGGGGCATGATGTCCGATCCGGCGAGGAGCCAGAACGGCGCGCCGCGCGGCGCGCTCACGGTGCGCACCATCGCGATGCCGGCCGATACCAACGCCAATGGCGACATTTTCGGCGGCTGGGTGATGGCGCACATGGACCAGGCCGGCGGCATCGCGGGTGTCGAGCGGGCGCGCGGCCGCGTGGTGACGCTGGTGGTCGAGGCGATGACCTTCATCCGCGCGATGCGCGTCGGCGACGTGCTGGAGGTCTACACCGAGGTCGAGAGCGTCGGCCGTACCTCGATGAAGATCCACATCGAAGCCTGGGCGCAGCGCTTCCAGACCCACGACCGCGACAAGGTGACGGACGCGACCTTCACTTTCGTGCACGTCGGCGACGACGGGCGGCCAAGGCCGATACCGGCGGAAGCGCCTTGAGCCAAGCCCGCCGGCGGTCTCAAAACCCGCCAGCGCTGAAGCGAAATCGTTGGGTGATGTCGGAACTGGCCTGGCTGATCGGATAGGCATAGTCGATCCGGATCGGACCCAGCACAGAATCCCAGATGAGGCCGGCACCGAACGATGCGCGGACTGTTCGCGAGTTCGCAACAAACGATTGCGAGAGGCCCAACGACGAACTCGTACTATTGGTACTCCACAGGCTGCCGGCATCGGCGAAAACCGCCGCCTTCAATCCCGCGTCCGGCGGCAGGAATGGGATCGCCGACTGCACTTCGGTCGTCGTGGCCCAGAAAATGTTGCCGCCGAGATTATCCATGGTGGTGCCGGGCGTCATGTCGCGCGGGCCGAATCCATTGGCGGCAAACCCGCGCACGAGTTGCGGTCCACCGAAGAAACCCGCCAGCAACGGCAATGACTGTCCGCCCCACGGCGCGACGTAGCCGCCTTGAGCGCGCACCATGCCGACGATTCCGTCGCCCAGCGGCTGATAGTAGCGCAGGTCGTCCGTGGTCTTTACGAATTTCGCATCGCCGCCGAGGCCGGCGAACTCCTCATTGAAGGAGGCGCGCCATCCGCTGGTTGGGCTCTTGTTGTTGTCGAGCGTGCTGTAAGTCACGCCCGTACCGATCGAGGAGACCCAGGTCGGCCCGGCCGCCGCGGCCTGCTGAATCGGCAGCGACGCGACCCCCATGGCCGGGTCGAGTGTCAGCGATTGGCGGTACAGTGAATAGTTCAATTGCGTGGCGAGTTCATTTGTCAGAGGCGCGGTCAAGGTCACCCTTCCGCCATACGTCGTGTTCTCGTAGG